>CAJOQA010000102.1 GCA_905236465.1 uncultured Treponema sp. | reverse complement strand
GAATCTTTTTTCATAATATTTAAGGGTAAATCAACATTTTCGTAGATGTTTAGGACTGGAATCAAATTGAAATTCTGGAAAATAAAACCCACGTGGGAAGAGCGGATTTCTGTTAGGTGTCTGTCAAGTTTTGTAGGAATTTTTGTTCCTGATGGGAGGTCAAAGCCCTTGTACACGTCAATTCCGTCAAGAATAATCTGCCCTTCGGAAGGGAGGTCTATTAAGCCCATCATGTTCAGCGTTGTGGATTTTCCTGACCCTGAAGGACCTGAAATAGCTGCAAATTCCCCCTTTTCTATTGAAAAGTTGACATTTTTTACAGCAGGGACAAAGAGTTTTCCCATTTGATACTTTTTCTTGACATTATGTAATTCCAGAATTGCCATGACAAGATAGTAGCACAGTTTAATTTGAAATTCAAGGTAACTATTGAAAATTATAGTGTAACTATTTATAATAACATTATGACTGTAAAACAAATACTTGATAGTAAAAGTGTTACCATATCATTTGAGATTTTCCCCCCTAAAAAGCAGGATAATTTTGATAATGTTGTTAATGCTGCGAAGAATCTTTCTTCCCTTAAGCCTGATTTTATGTCTATTACCTACGGGGCTGGCGGAACTACAAAAGTCAATACTGTTGAAATTGCATCTAAGATTCAGTCTTTTAATGTACCGGCCTTGGCTCACCTTACTTGCGTAGGAAATACTTTAGATAGTGTTAAATCTGTGATTTTGCAGATGAAGGAAGCTGGAATTGAAAATGTTTTAGCCCTTAGGGGGGATAAGCCCCGTGACTGGGACGATTCTTCTATGGGGAAAAATTTTACAAGCGAGGGGCTTGAGCATGCAAGCCAGTTGGTGGCGATTTTAAAGGAAGCAGGTTTTTGCGTGGGCGGGGCCTGTTACCCTGAAGGGCATCCTGAAAGTGCTAACAGGGAAGAGGATATTGATAACTTAAAGTACAAGGTTGATGCTGGTGTTGACTGGCTTACGACACAGATGTTTTTTGATAACAATATGCTTTACTCCTACTTGTACCGGCTTCAGTCTAAGGGGATAAGGGTTCCTGTCCTTGCGGGGATTATGCCAATCACTAATTCTTCACAAGTTTCTAGAATGGTAAAGCTTTCTTCCGCTTATGTTCCCGCAAAGCTCTTGTCTTTTTGCGATAAGTTTGCGGATAAGCCTGCTGCAATGTTTCAGGCGGGCATAGATTATGCTACTGACCAGATTATTGACCTAATTTCAAATGGAGTTAGGGGAATACACATATACACCATGAACAAAAGTGATATTGCTACTGCAATAATGAAAAATATTGATGCTATTGTAGAAGCTTCAAGTAGGTAAAAATGAATAAGATTCCCTTCCGTACTTTTTTAAAAAATCAAATTGAAAAAAGATTTCCCATATTCATAGATGGCGGAATGGGAACTATGATTCAAAAGACTGGGCTGACATATAAAATTCCAGAAGATTTAAACTTTTACAAAAGCCAGGCAATTAAAGATATTCACAAAAGATATTTTTTAGCCGGAGCTAATGTTGCAACTGTAAATTCTTTTGGTGCAAATCCCTTGCGCCTTGAAGAAGCAAGCCATAGTGCAGAGGAATACATTGCAAAGGCTATTGAAGTTGCAAAAGAAGCTGCCCTTGAAGCTGAAAAAGAAGGTGGAAAGGGTCCTTTTTATGTTGCTTGGGATTCTGGTCAAATAGGAAAACTTTTAGAGCCAATGGGAACTTTAACCTTTGACCAAGCCTATGAATCTTATAAAAGTGCGGCAATGGCTGCTGAAAAAGCTGGAGCTGACCTTGCAATTATAGAAACAATGAGTGACTTGTATGAGGTTAAAGCTGCAATACTTGCTATAAAAGAAAATACAGACTTGCCTGTTCTTACAAGTATGACTTTTCAGCCGAATTTAAGAACTCTTACAGGAGCTGATGTTCTAACTTGCGTTACATATCTTGAAGCTCTTAGACCTGATATAATTGGCTTTAACTGCGGTGGTTCATTAGAAGAAGATGCAAAACTTGCTAAAGATTTTCTCTCATATGCCCACTTACCTGTTAGCATTGAACCCAACGCAGGCTTGCCTACAGTTGTAAACGGTAAGGATGTTTATCTTGTAGAGCCAGAAGAATTTGCCCTTGCCCAGCTTGAAAACTACAAAAATGGTTGTCTTGTCTTAGGAGGTTGTTGCGGAACAACTCCTGATCATATTAGTGCAATGGTAAAAAAGGTTTTGGAACTTAAACCTGAAGAAAAAAATCTGGAAATGGAAAAAGTTCGCTCTGGCTTTGCAAACAAAACGTACCTTTGCTCTTATAACAAATGCCAAGAAGCTGGTGGCTCCTTTGGTCCCCTCATTATCGGTGAGAGAATAAACCCTACTGGAAAAAAAAAGTTTAAGGAAGCTTTACTAAAGGGGGATATTCAGTACATCGTCTCTCAAGCAGAAAGTCAGATAGGGCAAGGGGCTCATGTTTTAGATGTGAATGTAGGTCTTCCTGGTATTGATGAAGGTGAGATGATGGTTGTAGCTGTAAAGGCTATTCAAGAAGCATTTAATGTTCCTTTGCAGCTTGATTCAAGTGAGGCTGGGGTTTTAGAGAAGACCCTTAGGTATTACAACGGTAAGGCTCTTGTAAATTCCACAAATGGCAAGGCTGAAGTTATGGAAGCAGTTTTGCCTTTGCTAAAAAAATATGGGGGATGTTTGGTTGCTCTTTGCATAGACGAGGATGGAATTGCCCCTACAGCACAAGGTAGGGTTGCTGTTGCAAAAAAAATAATAAAGAGGGCAGGGGAATATGGAATACCTGTTCGCGATATTTTTATTGATACTTTAACCCTAACTGTAAGTTCAGAGCAAAAGACTGCACTAGAAACTGTAAAGGCAATCCGTATGCTAAAGGACGAATATGGGGAGCAAGGTTTGCAGTTTGTTCTTGGGGTTTCTAATATTTCTTTTGGACTTCCGCGACGGGACATTATAAACAGCCGCTTTTTTATGCTTGCTCTAGAAGCCGGACTTACAGGTTGTATTGCAAATCCTGCAAGCCAAGCTATGATGGATACTTACAGGGCCTATAGGGCTCTTGCTTGTTATGATGAAAACTCTCTTGACTATATTCAAACCTATACAGGTAGCGTTGATCCTACGTCTGCAAAGGCAAGAGAAGATATTTTAACGAAAGCATTACAGGACGGAACTATATCGATTTCTCTTAATATAGAAGGTTCTCCTTCTGCTGAAAAGAAGAGTCCCGTTTTTATGAATGTTCCAGGTGTAAAAAGTGATGCTCTTGTAGAAACTTTTAAGGATAATTCAATAGAAGCTGAAATGGCTCCACTTGTTTCTATAATAGAGAGGGGCTTCAAAGATAAGGCAGCAGATGAAACCGAAAGACTTTTAAAAAAATACAAACCTGTAGAGATAATTAATTCCTGTATTGTACCAGCCCTTGATTCTGTTGGGCGAGATTTTGAAAGCGGTAAAAAGTTTTTACCCCAACTTTTGCTTAGTGCAGATACTGTGTCTGCTTCTTTTGCTAAGATAAAGGCTAGTCTTGAATCTAGTGGTGCAAAGGAAGAAAACAAGGGGACTATTGCTATTGCTACAGTGTACGGGGATATTCACGATATTGGAAAAAATATAGTTAAGGCAATGCTAGAAAACTATGGCTACAAGGTTATTGATATGGGAAAGAATGTTGCTATAGAGACCGTAGCTAAGACTGTATCAGATAATAATATAAGTCTTTTAGGCTTAAGTGCCCTTATGACAACAACAGTTGCAAATATGGAAGAAACTATAAAGGAAGTGAGAAAGACTTCCCCAAAGTGTAAAATTATGGTTGGCGGTGCAGTTCTTACTGCTGACTATGCGGAAAAAATAGGGGCTGATTTTTATGCAAAGGATGCGATGGAATCTGTGCGTATAGCAAAGAGAGTGTTCGGCTCCTAATTTTACTGCACATTTTTTTAATTAGATGTTGGGGCTTGTTGCCTGCGTGTTCCTGTTTGTTATGTGGGCGGGAAATACTTTTCTGCTAAGGCTTTTCTTTTGCCTGTGGATTTTGCTGCGTCTTGTTGCTGTTGCGACAGTTGTGACTGGCTTCGTCTCTCTTAAGTTCCGTACTACTGGAAGGGGCATCACGGACCTTGTTTCGGGGATAACCGCCGCTGTTTTTTTTGTGCTGTGCCTGCTTCTTACGGGCAGCCTGATTTCTAGGGCCGAAAAACTGGTTGAATTGTACTTTGATAAGACGAGCGGGGTTGATGGACACTATAAAAAAGTGACTAAAACAGAATCTCTTGGGCAAGGCTCCTACAGCCTTAATGCGGGAAGCAGCGTCGGCTTTCCATTGATGTGGATAGCAGCTCTTAGGTGAGCATAGAGGTGACTGTTGAGGGAAACACCCTTGACTTTTATATTCTTGATGTGCAGGAATGAGATTACCTTCAGCACAACGGGGACTGGCAGTACATATCTGGCTCACGCTTAGTCAACGTTAGAGCCTACTCGTATAATGATACCCTGAACCGCGTCACATACTACCTTTACGTTAAGGACATGTCTCATTCTTCTAGCACAGTTACCTACACCATAAGCTGCTCTTATATTGGTCAGGAGTGGGTTTGGGATTGAGCGGAAGGGGTCGCCGCAAGGCCGCCTCTGCCTGTTTCCCTTAGGGAAGAATCCATCATTCTTCCAACTTTGAGCATGGCATCTATTACCTCATCAGCAGGAATGATGGGGGTAATGTTTGCCAAGGCCATATCTGCCGCAGTAAGGGCATTTACCGCACCTATGACGTTGCGTTTTATGCAGGGAACCTCAACTAAGCCCCCGACGGGATCGCATACCAGCCCCATTAGGTTCTGTAATGAATATCCTGCAGCATAGGCAATTTGCTCGCTTGTTCCCTTCTTAAGGAATACAAGGCTTCCTGCCGTCATGGCACTTGCGCTTCCTATTTCTGCCTGGCAGCCTCCTTCTGCCCCGGAGATTGATGCCCTGTTGGCTATTACCTGGCCTATTCCCGCCGCAACAAACATGGCTTCCAGTATTTCTTTTTCATCTGCCTGTTTGCCCTCATACATAGGAATGAGTACTGAGGGAAGGACCCCGCAGGAGCCTGCGGTAGGGGCTGCGACAATACGCTTCATGCAGGCATTTGACTCTGCCATTCTTAAAGCTACAGTGACAACGGCTGAAACAAAAGTTCCGCATAATGTATTTTTTTTGTTTGCGTACAGACGGAATTTCTCGCCATCACCGCCTGAAAGTCCGCTTGCAGAACGTATGTCAGGGGCATAGGTCTTACTGGCTTCCTGCATGGCTTTCCAAAGGCTGTTCATTCTCTGGTACTGGGCCTGCCAGCTAAGTCCGCTGGCCTGCTTTTCAATTTTTCTTACTGCCTCTGCAAAGTTTATGTCCTGCTCTTTACATAAAGATACAATAGTCTGTAAGGAATTAAAGGTCATTGAGTTTCTCCTTTGAGAGGCTTACATAAGTTGTTTTTATGACGCCCTCGCATTTTTCTATATGCTTAATTACAGTCTCCGGAACTTCCTGGTCTGTTTCTATTACCATTACCGCATAGCCTCCAGGCCCTTCCCTGTACAGCTGCATTGTGGCAATATTTATGCCGTGCTCAAACAAGTCCCTTGTTACAAAAGCAACGTGCCCTGCCGTATCGTAATTGTGGACAATAAGGGTTGGCATGGCAGCTGAAAAATTAACTGTAATGCCATCGAGCTTGTTCACAAGAATCCTGCCTCCTCCTATAGAAGAGGCCTGTACTGTTATTTTTCGTCCTCCTGCTCCTTGTATAGTAAGCAGGACGGAGTTTGGGTGGGCATCTCCTAAATCAATTGTGGAAAAGAATACCTTTAGTTTTTTTTCATCTGCAATATTCAGGCTTTCTGCTATACGCACATCGTCACTTTGCATTCCTAAAAGTCCTGCCGTGACTGCCCTGTCGGTTCCGTGACCTTTATATGTGGAAGCAAAGGAGCCGTGAAAGCGTATGTCGGCAAAGACGACCTCATCTTGCAGAAGCTTACGGGACACAAGTCCTATCTGGACGGCTCCTGCGGTGTGGGAGCTGGAAGGCCCCACCATAACGGGACCTATAATGTCGAAGATGCTCATTTTGCTATAGTACCGCCGTGGCTGTCCTGCAGGGCCTGGAAGTCAGTTTCTTTTGTACGGATTCGTAAAACCTTTTCTACATCGTAGACGAATATTTTTCCTGCTCCAATCTCTGAGGAATCAAGGACAGTAGTAGCAGTATCAATTACTTTTTCTACAGGAATTTCGGACACGATAACCTCAACTTTTACTTTGGGTAGCAGCTGAATATCATTCTCTATGCCCCTGTAATAGCCTTTAAAACCGTGCTGTGCACCGCACCCTTCTACATGTGTTACCGTAATGCCTGTAATTCCCAATGCGTTAAAGGCAGTTATTAAAGGTTTTAGTTTTTCTGGGTTAAATATTATTGTTACATTGTACATATTTGCCATAATGTGCTCCTCTTATTAAGAAATTAGTGCCAGGATGGCATGTCATTTCTTTACATAACGTAGGCGAGCATTGCGTGCTCATGCTTGTCAAGCCCGTCAATTTCTTCATCATTACTAACACGAATACCAACTGTTCTTTTTAATATGTAGAACATAAGAAATGTTGAAAGCAAAACAAAAGCTCCTATGCTTATAACTCCCAAAAGCTGAAGTAAAAGATGATGGATTCCAAAACCATAGAAAAGGCCTTTGCTTGTAGAAAGCAATCCGCCTTCTATGACACCAAGAATACCGTTTGTTCCGTGTAGGGAAATTGCTCCTGCTGGGTCATCTATATGAAGGACTTTGTCAACAAATTCCACGCTGAGAGGCAGCATGATACCGCTTATAATGCCAATAGCTGTAGCCCCAAGTAAGCTTATCTCCGCAACTCCTGTGCACACTGCCACAAGGGCACCAAGAGCACCGTTTAGGGCAAGCGTAGGATCTGGTTTCTTGTAGCGAATCCATGTAAAAAAGAGGGCTGAAAGTCCGCCGGTGCTTCCAGCAAAAGTTGTTGTTATGGTTGTATAGAGAGTAACCTCATCAAAAGCAAGCTCGCTACCTGGATTAAAGCCGTACCAGCCTACCCACAGAATAAAGCCTCCGAGCATGGCCATTGGAATGTTGTGGCCTGGTATAACCTGACTCTTGCCGTTTATGTATTTACCAATTCTAGGTCCAACCATAAATGCACCTGCAAGTGCTGCAAATCCACCTACCATGTGTACAGCACCGCTACCTGCAAAATCAGAAAATCCTAAGGAGCTGAGCCAGCCGCCTCCCCATACCCAGTGACCTATAACAGGATATATTATTCCGCTCATTATGGTGCTTACTATAAGGTAGGAGCTGAATTTAAATCGCTCTGCAACAGCGCCGGAAATTATTGTTGCCGCAGTAGCACAAAACATGGTCTGGAAGAGAAGGTAAATCTGAGGGCTTAACGAACCTCCTAGTCCTTTCCATACGCTTAGATTCTGAGCAAGAGGGTTGATGAAGCCTGTAGTCCCGAAAAGACCGTGAAAGTCATCCCCATACATAATACCGAAGCCTATAAGGTAATACACAAATGCTCCTACGCAAAAATCGCAGAAGTTCTTGAGCCAGATATTGCAGGCATTCTTTGCTCGGGAAAAGCCAGATTCACAGCAGGCAAACCCCATCTGCATCATAAATACGAGAACGGATGCCAACAGTACAAATAGGGAATTAAAAAGGTAATTGTTTCCCATACTTTTTCTCCTAAAATAAAGCATTGCCGCTACTCGCTTAGGAACATGGCAATGCTAGGCTAAAATAAGATCGCTTTTACCAGTTAGTACAGATAAGGCTCTTCCCAAAGATTCAGCTTTGTGCCAATTCCCATCTTAAGTGCTCGCTCGTAAATGGTCTTACCCCAGGCAACATCTTCTACAGGCATTCCTCCGATTGAGTAAAGTATAATCTGATCGTCACTTGCACGGCCTGGAACTGCACCGCTTGCAATTGCGCCTATATCTTCCATGCGGTCCTTGCTCAGTTTGCCGTCATGTATCATGTCCGTAAACTTTGAGCCGAAGATGAACCATTTTTCAAATGTCGGGTAGGGGTACTCTTCTGCCCAGGTGTCGTACATTTTTGTGTTGTCAACAACCAGCTTAGTCTTGGGGTCAGCAATAAAGTCCTCGCTGGTGTTCAATGCGCCCACCGTACATATCAAAGCACCAGGCTTTACCCATTCGCGCTCAATCCATGGATAAGTTTCAGAGCCTCCAGTCGGAGTTGAGACCGCGAAATTCATTATGTCGCTGTCACGCACGCACTCTTCAATAGTATCGCAGACAATGAAATTCTTAAACTGAGGGCAGTGCTCCTTTGTATATGCTATGCAGCGGTCTATTGCCTCCTTGCCACGCCCTTTTATCTTGAGTGTGTCAAGGCTTGGGCGGAGAGCAGCAAATGTTTCAATAGTTACATTGTTTATAAATCCAGGACCAACTATGCCTAAGACCTTTGCATCTTTTTTTGCCATAAGCTTTACCCCTACGCCGGGGATTGCAGCAGTGCGGTATGCGCTTACTAAGTTCGCACTCATGTGAGCTACAGGGGTTCCTGTCTCTTTGTCATTAAGGGTAAGCATTAGGCAGGAACGTGGCAGTTTCTTGTTGCGGTTGTCAACATTTGACCCGTACCACTTGCAACCTGCCATATCAAATGAACCTCCTAGGTATGCGGGCATTGCCATAAAGCGACGGTCAGGGCCATCTTTTGGCATGTTTGGAAATTTTGGTTCCTTGGGGAACTGAACCATGCAGCCGTGGGAGTTTCCGCTTTCGCCACCCATGCGGTAGTCGCCCTTGTACAGAAGTTTTACCACTTCTTCCATACAGTCCGTGCAGCCTATGACATCTTGTACTCCGGCTTTAATCATGTCAGACTCGCTCAAATAAAGAAAATCTACTCTTGGGTAACTCATAGAAACCTCCTGTACCCTGTGCAGCTACCGTGCTTGGTCGGTAACCCTCATTTGTTTTTGTTGAGGACAGTATGACAGTTTTTAAAAAAAACTTATTGAAAAATTCGGACGTTATGCAGTTGATACTTTTTAGTGTGACTAAAAAAAACGCCCTGATACCCATTAGAAAATGAGCAGCAGGGCAAGAAGAATGGCAGTTTTTAATTAGCTTTTTGTCTTAAAGCGATCGTACTTTAGCTCCTTTATATCTATTGTTCTAGATTCGCCCTCTGTCATCAGTTCTGACAAGGCAAGGGAAACTGCTGGAGAAATTCCAAAGCCGTGTCCGCTAAAACCAAAAGCAAGAGTAAGTCCTGGTATTTCTTTTACGTTGTCAATGACGGGTAATACATCTATGCACTGGTCATACCAACCGCTCCAGGTACGTATAACTTTTACGTCTTTTAGGCAAGGAAAGTACCGCATTATGCCTCTAGAAATACTTGGGGCTGTAAGTGAATTCGTTACAAAATTTTCTCCTGCGTTGTTAGAGGTAAAAGCCTGCAAGCCAGAGTTGCCTCCTAACACAAAACTTCCGTGTTCACTTTGATGCCCGTAGAATCCTCCGCCTGCTACACCAAGCATTATGTCAAACATCGGTGGCATAGCTTCTGTAACAAGTACTTCATTAAATTGCCTCTCAACTGGAATATCTATTCCAACTGTATTTGCAATTGCACGGGACTCATATCCAGCACACAAAAGAACTTTAGGTGCCTCATATACGCCATCGTCAGTAAAGACTTTTCTGATGCACCCGCGTACTTTTTGCAATCCTAGAACCTTTACACCGGTAATGAATGTTACACCATTCTCAATGGCTTTTTTGTAATATCCTAACGTTGTCTTTAGAGGATTGGCGTGACCATCAGTCTCACACCAGCTTGCGGCGATAATTTCCTTAGACATATAAGGGCATATTTCCCTTGCCTCATCGCCAGAAATCATCTTTACGTCAAGTCCAACCTTTGTACTTTTTGCTGTATGTGCTTCTAGTACCTTTATGTCTTTTTCAGTCAGCCCTAAGCGGATATTGCCTTTTTGCACATACTCAACGTTTACACCAAGCTCATCACTTAGTGAAGGCCAGATATTTTCAACCGCATACATGGCAAGTGGCAGTTCCTTTGGGTCACGGGCAGACTGGCGCACTCCTCCTGCATTACGGCATGAGCCACCGTTACCTATTTCTTTTTTTTCAAGGACAAGGACATCAATCCCCTTTTGCGCAAGGCGGTATGCAGTAGCACATCCCATAATGCCTCCGCCTATAATAAGTACGTCTGCATATCTCTTTTCTTTCATGTTACACCTCCTGTACATCAAGGATATTATTGCTAAAGGTTTGAATCTCTACAGGGCGCACAGGAGACCGTCCCTGAATCATGCCTACATCACTAGGTTTTGAGCCAAGCTCACTTGCAATAATTCCTTGAACTAAACGCTGACAAGTCTGCCCCTGACACAATCCCATGCCGCTACGTAAATAACGCTTTACTTCATTTATAGTACTCATGCCGTCATATACCGCACGTCGAATTTCCCTGCGTGTAATTTCTTCGCAACGACAGATAATCATATCGTCATCCGCTTTTTCCTCAAAGGGAAACTCTTTCTTTGTTCTTACAAGTTTTGCCATATCAAACCTCCTTACACTGCCTTAAAGAAACGTGCACTGTTTACGAATGACAGCGGTACTTTCATAGTAACAACGACAGTCTTATCCATAGCAGGCAGCTGCTTTACATCAACAATCTCTGCATCACAGACAGGTTGTCCGCTTCTGTCTAAAGCCTTCCCCCTGTCTCCCTTTTTTAGAAGAGGCAAAAACTCGTAAGGAAATGATACAGTTGCAAAGCCTGGCTCCGCTTCTTTATTCACTAAGAAAATTGCCTGACCGGAGCAGGTTGCAACACACATACCGCAGCCGTAGCATTTTTTTTCTTCGTTTATAGCTGGAATCTTTGTGATGTTACTTCCCACCATGATACAACCGAACTTACAGGCTTCCTGGCAGGGGTTGCAAGGAATATTTTGAGTACATTCAATAACAGGATGAATTCCCTGCTTTTCATAATATGCCGCAGGAAATCCTTTTATTTCAGATTCCGTAACGCTACCATGTGAGAGCAGGTTTTTAGATATTGGATATCCTTCATCTGTTGTTACCCAATCGTTACGCCCCTTGTTCTTTGGCGCGAACATTCCCTGTCGTAAATCTCCAAGGGCTGCCTGAAAGCCATGATATTTTGTAGTAAACGTGTCTTCATCAATGTAGGAGGCTTTCATACAAACATGGCTTGCGACACACTTACCTTGAATCATGGCAGAACTTGCCTCTTCTATGCCTGCAACATCACCTGCACAGTATATGCCAGAGACAGATGTTTCTCCGTATTCATTTAGAACAGCGACATTACCTCCTTTTGCAGGAATAAGAGCCATTTTACAAGTTGCATTACTTGCAAGCTGGCTCATAGGGCTTAAGCCTACGGCGATACAGATAGTGTCAACATCAAGTTCTTTTTCTGTTCCCTGTATAGGCTTAAAATGAGAATCCACTTGTGCAATAACGGCACTAGTAACGTGGTCTTTTCCCTTAGCTTCTACAACTGTATGAGACAGATAAAATGGAACACCTGTGCGGGCAACTTTTGACGCATGAACACCATAGCCCCCTACACGTGGAGCTGCATCTATTACAGCTACAACTTGGCAGCCTGCTTGCAAAAGCTGAAAACTTACGACAAGTCCTACGTTACCGCTTCCAACCATAAGGATTTTCTTTCCTGGCTGAACTCCCTGAAGATTCATCATTGCCTGAGCAGCCCCTGCACCTATAACGCCAGGGGTGTCCCATCCCTTGAAGGGAATCATATTTTCTGCGGCTCCTGTAGCAATAATTATATAGTCCCCCTTGTAATGGTGTACGGTAAAGGTTCCAGAAGAAGAATCTAACATCTTAACCGTAACCTCCTTGTTCTCGTAGATACCCATTACAGTTGAGTTCAATTCAACGCGGACTCCAAGTTCCTTTGCTTCAGCAAGCAAGGAACGTCCTATCATAAAGCCTCGCTCTTTTGCGTGGTGCTCCTTGCTTCCAAAAAATTTATGTATCTGTTTAAATAATTGTCCGCCTGGTCTAGAGTTCTCGTCAAAGACAATAACATCCATGCCGTTCTTCTTAGCTTCTATGGCTGCACTTAATCCTGCAGGACCTGCACCTATTACAATAAGTTCATGCCGCTTCATATTCTGCCTCCTGTCTTACTGTGTGCTCCAGCTGCACTTTTCTTTTGGAGCAACACCATATTGTGTTTGTATGGTCATGCCATCTGTAAGTTCTGTAATGCAGGTGCGTACATTAGGCTGACCGTTTACAATCATAACACAGTCAGTACATCTGCCTATGGCACAGAAAATACCGCGAGGTTTGTGTTTCTTGCTTGTGTAGCGGTGAATCATAATGCCGTTTGCCTTCAATGCAGCCGCAATTGATTCTCCTGCAAAGCCTGTCAAATCTTTTCCGTCAAAAGTAAAATGAACTGTCTTTCCTTTTTCGTAAGTTCCCAAAATAGGATGTTCTTGAATTCTGCCCATAACAAGCCTCCTTTCGCCTGCCCTAAAAAGCCCCGCATGCGTGGCACTCCATTGTGTGCACGGTGCGGGGCAGAAAAAGTCTTTTTTTATAGCTACCTTATGAAATCTTTGCACCCTTAATTGCCTGCATCTCAATTTCTACAAGCTGTGTAGGACGGTTTAAGGAGGCTACTCCTATCCATGTGCATGCAGGACGGTATTCCTTAAAGTATTCGGAGTAAGCTTTTGTAATGTCATTGTTTTTAGAAACATCAGTAGTCCAGATATTCACTTTGACAACTTCCTCGCAGGTGTAGTCGTTCTGTTTAAGAAGACCAACTAGCTTGTCGAATATGTACTTTGCCTGTGCGTATGCATCTCCTTCTCCGTAGACTGTGCCTTCTGGCGTAACTGCTGTAGTCCCAGAGACATAGGCAAAAGGTCCTGCAATGGCAATGCGTGCGTAGCCAGCAAAATCCTCATAAGCAGCACCGCCGTGAATGTTTGTTCTTTTGAATTCTGTGTCCATAAAAACTCCTTTCAATAAAGATAGTGTTAGTATGTATTTTTTTACGGAAAGGATATTGAAAAAAACGGACGTTAATGAGGTAGAATTGAAATATGAGCTTCCGGAATAAAGTGCCCTATAAAATCTTTATAGAACATAACTACACTTTCTTTTGGATCTGAGCATGGAAAGCACAGTCTTTCTGCATCGCATAAATCTTTAGAAAGAGAGAGGACTGTTTTTCTTTCATTTTCAAGAACAAGGGAAAGTGGAGATATCAGCTGCTTGTTCCCAGCAGTATTTTTATCTGCCAGACTTAGGAGCATAAGTCTAGAGCTGTTATAATTTTCATTAAGTTCAGGGATTTCTTCTATAGTAGAGATTACCGGTGCTGCCTTTATGTTCAGTTTTTTTATAGCATTCAGCCATTCTGCACAAGTGAAGCAAGGTGCATGACAGTAACGTAAGAAGGGAATTTCTTTGTACATAAGAAAAGAATGTATGTAAAGGGATTCCTCATTCATATATTTTCCTTAGAACAGGTGCAGTTGTTTCTTCCAGCACATCCTAGACAGTCTGCTTTCTGTCCTTTTTTGCTGGCAAAAACCGCGAACTGATGGGGCGTAAGCGTAGTAAAATCCTTGAATTCCCGCTGAAAATGAGCCTGATCGGAATAATCCGTTCCTGTAATAAAGCTGGCTACAGGAAGCTTTGCAATTTCCATACCTGTTTTGGACAGCTGCTTCATTTCAGACAGAACATGCTGGAGTCTGACAATCCTGGCAAAGGTTTTTGGTGAGTATCCAAGTGCCTCAGAGAAAATCCTTGAAAATTGACGTTCCGAATAGCAGACTTCATCTGCCATTTTCTTTATGTTTACATTGCCATCCGCTATGTAGATTCTGTGCAACATATCAAGTAGGGTTTCATTTACAAAAAGCTGCTCATGAGGAAATCTTTTTAGGTAGTCATAAAAAGCTTCTATTCGTTTTTCAAAAGAAGGGGCATAAAAAAGCTTTTGTGCAAACTTTTCCATATCCTCATTCAGGCGTGGAAGAAAAATCTCCGTATCTACAATATCACGGGTACTTAATGAGCTGCCTGATATAAGGGAATAAGGAAACTTCATTCCTGGTTCCAGTCTTGCACAGAAATACAAGGCGTTAGGATATACAATAAGCTGTTTTGCCGCTAAAGGTGTTCCCAAAAGCTCTATTTTGCATGAGCAACCTTTTTGAATGAAAAGTACGGTTATGCAACCATCGGGAACACACTTCATAAAAAGCCTGTTAGCATTTCTGTCGATAACAGAACCAAGCCGAAATTCACAGAAAGAAATATGAAAGGGCGAGAATAATTCTTTCTGCGTATAATGTAGGACGCCTTCACAAAAGAAGGGCTGGCAGAATCGCAAGGCATCTTGTGTATAAGATGTATCATCCATTCAAAAAACTCCTGTCATTAGCTAAGAAAAAAAAGAGGCAGCGAAAGTACCTGAATATATCAGATATTTTCACTGCCTCTTTGCAATAAGTAAGAAATATAACAAAAAAAGATTTTTTATGCAATAAGAAAATTTAAAACAAGTGTATAGTAAAAGTTTTACTCTGAGGGGCGAAAGCCCAAAAAATATTGATTCTTCACTCCTTATGAGTTGTTTATAATGACAAGCAAAAAAAACAAAGGTTTTACCCCTTGTTAAAATAGACATGAGCGATGGGAGGATCGAACTCCCGACCCACAGATTAAGAGTCTGTTGCTCTACCAGCTGAGCTAATCGCCCTTAGAAACAATATAAGTATTATATAGAAAATAAAAAAAAATATCAAGTGTGTGTAACTAAAAAATTGAAAAAAATCAGTAAAAAAATCTCCTCTGAGGTAAAAGTCACTGAGAATTTGGTAAAAATTATAAAAAAATTCTTTGTCATATTATACAAGCTGTGATATACTATATCCATAATCTTTAGACTGTATCAATTTTTTGTGAGATAAACTTTTTTTGAATAAGGAGTTATTATGAAAAAAACACTAAAAACTCTAGCTTTGGTCTCTGTTATGCCCCTTGTATTTACAGCTTGTGCAAGCACTGGTAGCACTTCTTCAAAATCAAGTGGAAAAAGTAAGAGTAATTCGGGAAAACTTGATGTAGATAAAGAAGTCTACTATAAGTACTCTAGCCCTAACTCTGGAGATATTGCTTCTTGGGGTGGCTTAAATGTTCACGACCCCAAGCTTTGGCAAGATGATGATGGCACTTATTATTGTTATTCAACTGATGCTGCAATTGGCGGAGCAGGGCAAAAGGGAATACAAGTTCGTACCAGTAAAGATTTGGTTCACTGGTCTATGCAAAGTCAGTCAGCAATCCAGGGAAACTGGGACAGGGACTGGCTTAAGTGGGTTGACTTTAACAGGAGCACCGCTTCTACCTGGGCTCCTACGATAATCAAGCAGAACGGGCTTTACTATATGATGCACGGAATCATAACAGACTCCCGCAACAGAGGATATCCCGATGCCGCTATTACCCTGACTGTATCAAAATCTCCTCTGGGCCCCTTCTACCCGATAGCGCAGGCAGCGGATAAAGATGCTGATATTAAGGCTATTTTTAAGAAGTTGGGAGTCAGCTACAAGCAGTCAACAGTGGTCCGCTATACCTATTATGACAGGTCTTATGACGAAGATGACCCCAGCATTGCTGACATCTACTGCAATAACAATGCCATGTACGACACCCATACCGCAGAAGAAGGGGAGACTTCTTCTATGTCCTTGGGCTTTGGCTGTATAGACCCTGAGTTTGTAACCGACGTTGCTACCGGGCAGCTGAAGGAATATGTGGTTGCAGGTAAAAGAACTTGTTACGCCTTAACCTACGGTTCATGGAAGGGTGGTATAGCTCTTATGTTTGTAGATAAGACTTCACTTAAGCCTGTTAACAAAGAAGGAAAAGAAGTAGATTTAAGTGCTGACACTGAAGCTGGAGCCTTTGGTATTTGTATTGCTGGTGGTTACGGGGCAGCTTATGAAGGGGCTCAGGTAATATTTAATTCTGATAACGGCTACTATTACTGCTTTGTGTCTATGGGTAATCTTGAAAACGAGTATAGGGTAGGTGTTGGTAGATCAAAGAATATAGAAGGTCCTTATCTAGATGCTTCTGGTAAAAGTATGTACCTTGATACGATGCATTCTCAGGACTATCACGCTATTGGAAGCAAGATTGTTGGTGCTAACGAGTTAAAGGGTGAATGTAGCTGGAGATGCCCTGGCGGACAGTCAATTATGAGAAGTCAGGATGGTAAGATTCTCTTTGCTCACCACACTAGAACAAACTTTATGCAGGGCTACTACTTCTTCCTTCAGGTTCACCAGATGTTCTTTACAAAAGATGGTTGGCCTGTAATCAATGAAAATGAATACTACAATGACTATGATGGAAGCGATGAAAAGTTAGGTGGTCTTACAGTAGCAGATATGGCTGGAACTTACGATACAATTCTTACAGTCCGCGATTCTTTAATTGGAAACTTTACACCGAAATACGACACTAATCCTGCTCAGGTTTGCTTAGCTGATGCAAAACCCACTCCTTCTAAAGAATTGGTCTTAAATGAAGACGGTAGTATTGGTGGAAAAGAATATTCTGGTACTTGGACTTTAGATGAGGTTACAGGTGCATTTGAAATTAAACTTAAAACTGCTAAGGGAAAAGATATTGGAACCTTCACAGGTTATGCCCTTAAAGCTGTTGACTGGGCTCGTAGAAATACAAAAACATTTAGGACTGTTACATTTACAACAATTGATGGTTCAAGTAGTGGAGAGTATTTCTGGGGAAACAGGAGGTAATTTCAATTTTTCTTGAATGATTACAAGAATTTTTTTTATAAAAAATAAAAAATATTTTGTAATATTTTCAGGGTAATTCTTTGTTTTATAAGTAAATAACTTCATGTTTTGCTTATGTTCAAGAAAAAAAGATTTATATCAAATTTTCTTGACAGATAGCAAATGCGGGTTTACAATGAATATGTAAACTAAAAAAGAACAGTCATTGACTAGGAGGTACGTTAATGAAAAAGAAATTACTGGCAGCTTTCGCAGGTCTCCTTTGTGGAGCAGGCATGCTTTTTGCTGATGAAATTACACTGATGATTTATGCTCAGCCACAGGAAAAGGCTATCCTTGACCAGGTTATAGCAAGATTTGAAAAGACACATGCAGGAACAAAAGTAAAGTTCATCTCTTCAACAGCAGATGAATACGATGCAAAGATTCAAGCTCAGTTAGCAGCTGATTCTCTTCCTGATGTATTTTATGTAGGTCCTGGTGCAGTGCGTAAGTACGTTGATAATGATAAACTTCTTGACCTTGCACCTTATGTTTCAAACGACGCAAACTTTAAGGACTTGTATGAAAGTGCAGTTGATACTTACCGCTATGACGGAAAAGATTTAGGAAAGGGTTCTTCAATTTGGGCTTTACCAAAAGATTTTGGTCCTTTTGCCCTTGCATACAATAAGACTCTTTTTGAGAAAAAGGGTGTTCCTCTTCCAAGCAAGGATAAACCATACACTTGGAAGGAATTCATTCAAGCTTGCGAAAAGCTTACAGATGGAACTACAAGTTTTGGTACTGGTCTAAACATTCACTGGGCATTTATCCAGTTTGTTTGGGGTAACGATGCAGACTTCTGCGATGCTTCACACACAAAGGTAACTATTTCTGACCCAAAATTTGTTGAGGCCCTCCAGTTCTGGGCAGATATGACATTGGGCGGAACAATTGACGGCTATAAGTTTAAGCCTGTAACTCCATCCGCATCTCAGGCCCAGTCACTTGACACCTACCAGCGCTGGCTTAAGGGTGAACTTGGATTCTTCCCCGCAGGTCCATGGGACTTAGCAAAGTTCAATGACCCTGAAGTCATCAAGTTTGAGTATGACCTTATTCCTTGGCCAGTACACACAGCAGCAAACAAGACTGCTACATACCGCGGTGGTGTAGGATATGCAGTTTCTAAGTCTTCAAAGAATCCAAAGGCAGCAGCAGAATTGGTCCTTTACCTTTCAGCTGACCAGGAAGCAAACAAGATGTATGCAGACCTTGACTTGCAGATCCCGAACCTTAAGTCTATGGCAAGCCGCTACACAAGCAAGGGTAAGCCAGCTAACCGCCAGGAATACATCAACATCATCAGCAAGACCGGCCGTGCATGGCCTACAGACTACACATACAACAGCGTATGGTATGACGACTTCTATGTAGGTGTACAGAAGGTTCTTGATGGTAAGATGACAGCAAAAGAATATTGTACAAAGACGCAGCAGAAGATGCAGCGTGATTTGGACAAGGCAATTGCTAAGCAAAAGCAGAGCCAGAAGAAGAAATAGTTAGACCCTTAACAAGGGGCTTAAGCCCCTTGTTGAATGTGTTGCTATATAATGTTTACTTTTAGTTAAAAAAAAGAGGGGGCGGCTGCCCCATATTTTTGAGGTGGTGTCAAACCCGTGTATCAGGAGTTATTTTTACTATGAATACTTCAGTTTTAAATAAGAAAAAAAAGTGGGGGGATGAAGCTAGGGCCGGCCTTCTTTTTGTACTGCCCCCTGTTATCGGTTTCTTCCTTTTTACTGCTGGTCCCTTTCTGTTCTCTATTTTTGCTTCTTTTACAGAATGGGATTCAATGACAGATTTTTCGTCAATTTTTGATAAGGAAACCCGTTCATACTTTTTTAGCGGATTTTCAAATTACGCTAAACTTTTTACAGATGTTGACTTCTGGAAAGCGCTTTGGAATACTTTTTGGTATATGATTGGTATTCCAATAGGTATGGTCTGGGCCTTCTGCCTTGCCCTTGCCTTTAACAAGGAATTGCCCGGAGTAAAAATCTTCCGTGTTATTTACTATATACCTGTTGTTTCTTCTATTGTTGCTGTAGCCCTCTTGTGGTCATGGCTTTACAATGGTGACTATGGTCTTTTGAACCAGTTTATCCGTTGGGTAACAGGGGACCGTGTTCAAGGTCCTAACTGGTTGCAAAACGCATACACAGTTAAAGCTTCTATTATGATAATGTGTACCTGGCGTGGAGTTGGCGGTACTGCCTTGCTTTACCTTGGTGCTATGCAGAACTTACCTAAGTCTTATTATGAGGCTGCCTACATGGACGGTGCTAACGGTTGGACAATCTTCCGCAAGATTACCTGGCCTTTAATGCAGCCAATTACATTCTTCATTACAATTACTGGTATTATTGGTGGTGCCCAGATGATTGTTGAACCACAGATAATGACCCCTAACGGTGGTCCTGACTATTCATCTGCTACAATAGTATTCTACATTTGGCAGCATGCTTTTGGTTCTGCTGATGAAAAGGGTTATGCTTGTGCAGCAGCTTGGGTTTTGGCAATTATCATCTTTATTGTTACAGCAGTTCAGTTTAAGCTAAGTCCTTCTAGCGATAACTATCTTGAGTAAGGGGGGAAGAAAAATGTCTAATCAAATGCAAGTTACAAAATACGGTTCAAGAAAACGCAACCAAACTCTTTCTAATGCAGGTGTATATGCCTTCTTAGGAATTGGCTCAATAATAATGCTTGTTCCCCTTGTATGGATGGTAGAATCTTCTTTAAAGACTTCCGGTCAGTTCCTTACAACCCAGCTTTCATTGGCTTTTCCAAAGAACCCCCAATGGAACAATTACATACAGCGTATTTGGGAAATGGAGCCTCCTCTTCAGCGGGGTATAGTGAATTCAATCATCATAGCTGTTTCCTGCGTTTTAGTTGGAACTTTTGTTTCGGCTTTAGCATCTTTTTCTTATGCGAAGCTCCGCTTTCCTGGAAAGGACAAGCTCTTTTTAGCAGAACTTGCTACAATGATGATTCCTTTCTCCGTAATCATGATTCCCCAGTTCATCATTTACGCAAAAATCGGTTGGGTAAACTCCTGGTGGCCTCTTATTATACCAGGCATGTTAGGCAACGTCAGCATGATTTTCTTCTTGCGCCAATATATGTCCGGTATCCCGACATCCATGATTGAATCTGCCCGTATAGACGGTGCAGGTTTCTTCAGGATTTTCCTTCAGATAATGCTTCCGAACGCCAAGCCTGCTATTGCGGCCCAGGCAATTCTTTGGTTCATGGGTGCATGGAACGATTACTTTGCCCCAAGTATTTACCTGAATGATGACAAGTTGCTTACAGTTCAGGTTATGATTGCCCGCTTGAATGCAATGTATGCAATCAACACAGACTATCCGCTTTTGCTTGCGGCCTCTGTTGTTGCCCTCCTGCCTATCTTGATTGTATTTATGGTATTCCAGAAACAGATTATTGCATCCGTTGCAATGACTGGCTTAAAATAAGACTGACTACTCTTTGAGAGTTTACATCGGCGGATTGCCTTTGGGTAATCCGCCATTTTTTTAAGGAATTTTTATGCTTTTTGAATTGACCGGCTTTGTTGAAGACCACGACCCTGTTATTGTAAAAGAGGGTGACCTATATTATTGCTTTAGTACCCACGGTTTTATCTCTTCTTCTCCTGATATGAAAGATTGGAAGCTGGAGGGCAGGGTATTCAATGGAAAGAATTTTGACTGGGTAAACGAATACTTACCCAAAAACGGAGGTGACTTGTGGGCACCCGAACTTGTAAAGCGCAATGGCAAGTGGCGCCTTTACTACGCTGTCAGTGCCTTTGGTAAGAGGACGTCGGTAATCGGCCTTGCGGAAAACAAGACCCTTGATATGAAAAGCCCCCTTTACAAGTGGGAAGACTGTGGTTGTGTTATAAAAAGCAGTGACAGTGACAACTTTAACGCAATAGACCCTGCTGTTTGCCGTGACCAAGAAGGAAAGGATTATCTTGTATACGGGTCATTTTGGGGTGGCCTCTTTATTCTTCCGTTAAAAGAAGATGGACATGTAGAAGTTGCTGCAAAGGCCGTAAACCTTGCGAACCGTGGCACTGACCCCGATCCTGTGGAAGGAGGCTTTATCTTTTTCCACAAGGGCTACTACTATCTTTTTGCTTCTTACGATTTTTGCTGCAGGGGAACAGCTTCTACGTACCATATTGTTATCCTTAGAAGTAAGAGTATAACCGGCCCCTATTACGATAGCATAGGAAACGATGCCTTTCATTCAGGGGGCGATGTGCTGCGTAACGGTTTAAGCCACAAAAGGTGGGCGGGGCCTGGGCACAACACTGTCTTTGAAGATACTGACGGCAGAACCTATTTGGTCTATCACGCTTATGATAGGCTGAATGAAGGAAAAAACAATCTTCAGATAGAAGAGCTCTTTTGGGACGAGGATGGCTGGCCCTATTTAAAATGATGAGTGTAGCGGAATGGAAACCCCTTGACTATTGTTGCAAATCAGCTTTAAATGTCTTTTATGTTTGAAGTTAGGGTAGAGGCTGATTTTGCGGCAGCTCATTTTTTAAAAAATTATAATGGTAAGTGCGAAAATCTTCACGGACACAACTATAAGGTGTACGCCCATGCAAAGGGAACACAGCTTGATGAAGGTGGCATGCTCCTAGATTTTTCAATTTTAAAGAATACTTTAAGACAGGTTTGCAAGGGGCTTGACCACACCTGCTTAAACGACATGGAAGTTTTTAAACAAAACCCCAGTGCGGAGCGCATAGCCTTTTACATTTACAGTAAAATAACAGACCTGCTTCCTGAGCTAAAAGAAAGGGACGATGGTAAAGCCTTTCTCTATGCAGTGGATGTTTTTGAGACAGAAGGAAGCAGGGCCCGTTATTGCATTTAAGTGTAAACTTAACGGCAGATCCTAAAGCCTAGGTTTGCCGTTTTTGTTTCCATTGGAATGTTGCCACCCCTTCCGTCTAAGATGCAGTACTTGGGGTCGTCTGAAAAGCTGCCTCCCATATCTGTTGCATAACCGTCAAAGTGGTTCCAACACCATTCCCAAACATTTCCGTTCATATCAAAAAGGTCATAGGCATTGGCGTATTTTTCCCCAACTTCATGAACCGTCCGCTCGCTATTGCTAATGTACCAGGCCACCCCTCCAACTGTATTATTTCCTGCAAAGCGGTAGTTCTCGCCCCCCTTTGCAGCGTACAGCCATTCTTCTTTAGTCAGCAGTCTGTAGCCACCGGCGTTAAAGTCACATTTTAAAGAAGACCAGTCAGAGTAGTTTGTCGCAGAAGGAATTTCTCCCCACTTTCTTATGTCATTGCTGCCTGCAACTGAATAGCAGGGGGTAAGACCTTCGGCTTCACTTAGCATGTTGCAAAAAAGAATAGCCTCGTACCAGCTGATGTTTGTAACTGGAAGCCTGTCCCCCTTCATTTTAGATGGGTTTTGACCAGTAACCGCTAAATAAAGCTTTTGGGTTACTTCAGTACGGCTAACCTGAATGTTTTTGCCTTCAATATTGGACATCTTGGGAAGCATATCTTTAGAAATTGCAGGAACTTGTGCAGAGGCAAAAATCAGAGAGGAAAATAGAAGATATGTAATCAATATTTTTTTCATAATTACCTCCTTATAAAAAAGGGTTTAAAATGAAAACCTAGTTCCTACCTAAAAGTATACTACAAAATCTCCAAAAACACAAATTTTATTTACTGGACCGTAGAAAAAGTTGAAAAGCATCAAAAAATTCAAGGAAAGTGAAAATTCGCGGCTATTTAAATAGCATGAGAGTTTTAAAATTACACAGTTGTTTTATTTTAAGTTTTCTTGTTTTGTCCTGCCAAATCATGCAGTCAAATCTTTTTGCCCACTCCTTAATTCTTTATTCAGGCTTAAATCTTAAAGTTAAAGAAAAAATAGATGAAAAAAAAGATGAAACTGATTTTGATTTTCAATACAAGGCAGATTTAGGCCTTTGTACAACGGCAAGAGCAAAAAGCGGGCAAAGCCTGTCCTGTATTTTTTCGTGTAGCACAAAAGATTTTGAATCCTATGCAAAAAGCTACGGTTTTTCCCTAAAGCCCTTAGATTCAGATTGTCCTATAAGTTTGACTGTAAATGGGGGGAGTTTATCTTTTTTAGGGCCAGTTTCGCTGATGAAATCCCCCTCCCTTACTTTTTCCTCTTCCCTAAGAAAAAGCATAAGCCTGCCCCTGTCTATTGGTGGAAGTTTGCCTTCGTTTTCCGGCTCCCAAAAAGAGGATGCCCTTTTTGCTTCTTTAAAAGACACTTACTATACCCCAAAAATAGAAGCGGGGCTTTTAAAATCAGGGGGGTATTTTCTTTGCGCTTCAAAAAATATTCCTTTTCCTCACTTTTTCAGCCTGCACTTTTCTGCTGCAACGGGAAGTTTTTTGTATGGCAGGGAGGCGGGAAAATCTTGGTTCTCAAAAAGTGGGAACTTCATGCAAGACTTCTACTCTGCTTCTTGTGCTTGTGCGGCAATAAAAAGTCCCTGCCTTTCAGCAGCATTTACCTTTGGCGCAAACCAGAACCCTTTTGGTGGCACTTTTCTTTGGACAAAGGATTCCATTTTGTTAGGGCAGGGGCATTTTCGCTTGGGAGCCAATTTCTTTCTTGCGGATTCAGCTTTAATCACAGCCTCCGGAAAGTCTTTGGGAATACGGATGCAGTATAATGTAAGCCCACAGTTTATTGCGAATTTTTCTTTGCTGACCGTCCCCTGCCTTTTTAATGCGGGCTTAGCTTTTCAGCAGGATTTTTTATCTGATGGGAAGCGGAAAAAGCGTGTGCGAAGCGATTTAGCCTTTCACTTTCCTGCAAGTAGCATTTTGCTTTCCGGCAAGGTGGATGAAAAATCAAGTAAAAGCCTTTCCGCTTCTTTTTCAAAAAAAATTAAGCTTTTTACCCTTAGAAGCTCTTTTAAGGGGCTTTTTTCTGATGGCAAAAAAACTTTTACCCTTTCACCCTCAATTTCGCTTGCCTTAAGGAAAAAATACTTTATTTTTAGGGGGAATTTATCATTTATCGGCGGTTTGACCTATTGAATTAAATCTTAATTTCTACTAATATATAGCGAATATTGTTTTTGAATTTTTTTTTGAGAGGTACACAATATGAGCTTTGATATTACAAAAGTACGTAATATCGGTATCAGCGCCCACATTGACTCCGGTAAGACAACAACATCTGAGCGTATTTTGTTCTATTGTAACAAGATTCACCAGATCCACGAGGTTCATGGAAAAGACGGTGTCGGTGCTGTAATGGATTCAATGGATTTGGAGCGCGAACGCGGAATCACAATTCAGTCAGCTGCAACACAGGTAAACTGGAAGGGTACAACAATCAACTTGATTGACACTCCAGGTCACGTAGACTTTACTGTAGAAGTAGAGCGTTCTCTCCGCGTTTTGGACGGAGCTATCATGATTCTTTGCGCAGTTGCAGGTGTTCAGTCACAGTCAATTACCGTTGACCGCCAGCTCAAGCGCTATCATGTACCCCGCATTGCCTTTGTAAACAAGTGTGACCGTCAGGGTGCAAATCCTCTTCGCGTATGCCAGCAGCTTCGTGATAAGTTGGGCTTGAACGCATATATGATGGAACTTCCAATCGGTCTTGAAGATAAACTTGAAGGCGTTGTTGACCTGATTGCTATGAAGGCCTATTATTTTGAAGGTCATGATGGTGAAGAAGTTCGTGTTGCAGAAATTCCTGCAGAGCTTGTTGAGCAGGCAAAAGAAAAGAGAACTCAGCTTCTTGACGCTGCTTCTATGTTTGACGATGCTCTTATGGAAGAGCTTATGGAAAAGGGTTATGATGATGTTGCTGATGACAAGGTTATAGCCGCTATCCGTAAGGGTACACTTGCAGAACAGTTTGTTGGTGTATTCTGTGGTTCTGCTCACATGAATAAGGGTATCCAGCCAGTTCTCGACGCTGTAGAACGCTACCTTCCAAACCCAACAGAAGTTCACAACTACGCATTTGACCGAGACAATAATGAAGCTCAGGTTGAGATCTTCAATACAGCTGATAAGCCTTGTGTTGCTCTGGCATTCAAACTTGATGATGGTCAGTACGGTCAGCTTACTTATGTTCGTATCTATCAGGGTAAGATTGTTAAGGGTGATGAACTCTTCAATACACGTGCACAGAAAAAGTTCAAGGTTGGACGTATTGTCCGCATGAACGCTGCTGCTATGGAAGATATCAATGAAGGTGAGCCTGGTGACATCATCGCTCTCTTTGGTGTTGACTGTGCTTCCGGTGATACATTCTGCGGTGG
>CAJOQA010000101.1 GCA_905236465.1 uncultured Treponema sp. | reverse complement strand
TTCCTGCCAAATATGATTTCTTAGCTGTTCAACCAGAATGTTTTTTCCTAACGCAAGCAGAAATTCCATAAAAGAAAGCGGATACAAATAAAGACTGTCAACTTTACCAACTGGAAAACCAGTTCCCTGATGATCCAAAATTCCCAGAAGAGAACCTGCAACGGCAACGTGTAATTCTGGAGCCTCTTCACAAAAATATTTGAGCGAGGTCAGTGCCTTAGGAAACTCCTGAACTTCATCAAAAACAATGAGGCACTTTCCACTCGCGATTTTTGTATTTGAAATAGCAGAAATATTTCTCAAGATTCTTTTTACATCATAATCTACAAAGAGACTTTCCATCTGCGGATTATTGTCACAGTTTATATAAATAAAATTTTCAAACTCATTCTTTCCAAACTGTTTTAAAAGCCAGGTTTTTCCAACCTGACGAGCACCTTCCAGAATAAGAGGCTTTCTTGTTTTAGAGTCTTTCCATTTCTTCAGCTGACTATATAAAAATCGTTCCATCTCTTATATTTTACATTTTTCTAGGGGAAATTCAATAAAAAACTCACACTTTTCTATGGGAATAACCAAGCAATTTTGCACTTTTCTTGACAAAATCAGTCTGAGCTTGGAATGATTGACACAATGGGATACGGTATCTACCAGATGAATAAGAATCAGGCAGAAACTTATCACCTTTTACCAGATTATGATTTATCTGATTCTTCAAAAACTATAATGACTCTTTATGCATTTGAGCCAAATTATGAATATACTAAGAAAATAGTGAATAACAAGAATCTGTCTTTTGATGAAATTGTAAAACTTGACGCTGAACAAAAAGCAAACCTTTCTAAGACAACAGTAGGAAATTCCAAGGCCAGAGTTTGGAAAGATGTCCCTCAGAATGTCCCTCAGAATGTCCCTCAGAAAAACTCAAAGCTGCCTGCAAACTTTGATACAGTTGTAATAGATTTGATTAAGCAAAATAATAAAATAACACGAGAAGAAATTGCAGCTAAATACAATGTTGATACAAAAACAATTACACGTCGCTTAAAGAAGCTTAATGTAGTATTTATCGGCGGAATAAACGGACACTGGGAAATACAATAGCTCCCTATACCCACACCTCAACGCTATTTTGGTGTTTTCTGCGTTGAGGCCCAGCAGTGATATGCTTTTTCTCTCTCAAAAAGCATATCACCAATTCTGTCACCATTTTATATTAAACGTAACAATACTTGATTAAACATCAACTTTCTACCATATTAATCATTACATATCAAGATTAATTGAGATTATATGATATAGTATCCCGTTCGGGACGATGCGGTTATATAAGCGGAATCAATTTTGCAAATAGAATCGGCCTTACAACTCAGGTTCCTGCAAGCTGCGAAGTCGTTACAAATAAAGCCTCAAAGGATTACAGAGAAACATTCTCTCAAGCATGGCATCAGACCTGAAATTTCCAGCTTATATCATTGTTGTAAGTTTTATACAACGAGTGTTCTATTCCTTATCCCATTCAACCTGGATAGTCTTTTTCTGTTTTTCTGAGTCGGGAATACGCTGATAAATAAGGCAGTCGGCTCTGTGAATTGTAATGCCTTTAGAACGGGTTACATAGCCAACAATTATGTTTGGATAGTGAGCCTTACAGCACTGTGCAAAAGTGTACAAAACATTTTTACTACCTTCTACCAGAATGTTTTTGCGAATGTGTGTAATGCCAGCTTCTGGATTTTCATTTACCTTTGGACGGCGTTTTCGTTTGCGTTCTTCTGTTTTTAATTTTAGGGCAGCTTCTGCTTCTTGTTTTTGTAATGCAAGTCGTTCACTAAAAGTCGGGTCATTTGTCATTAACCAGCTGTGAATTTTTTGATGTGCTTTGCTTGTTTTTACAAGATTTAGCTGTGCTTCTGTTGGATGCGCCTGAGGATTTGTAATTACTTCTATTATCTGAGTATTTAATAAAGGCTTGCTTAGTGGAATAATTTTTCCGTCTGCCTTTGCTCCAACTATTTTTTCGCCAATTGCAGAGTGAATAGAGTAGGCAAAGTCAATGGCTGTAGCACCTGCAGGCAATTTTTTTACATCGCCCTTAGGAGTAAAGACAAAAATCTCATCTCCCAAAAGTTCATTTTTAAGAGTTGTAAAAC
>CAJOQA010000100.1 GCA_905236465.1 uncultured Treponema sp. | reverse complement strand
TGCAAAATCAATTATACAGGCATTTATCCCTATTTTATTCAATCACACAAAAAAAGTGATTGAACCAAAATTAATCCTATTCCAAATACCCGCCATAGCACCAATCGACGGTATTGTACGCGGTGGAAAAGAAATACAACTAGATCCAGAACCAGAACTAAGCGTAAGATAAAAAATAACGCTTCCGAACGCTACGCCACGACCGCACGCTAGCTACGGCCGTGTGTTTCGGGGGCCCGTTACTACTCCACACACAACACCCCCCTTTGCCACCCCAAAAAAAATCAGTATACTATCTTCATGCAATTAAGCGAAAGTTGTGGCTACTTTGAAGGCCTAAAAACCCTAACCGACTACATCTACCTGCCAGAAGAAGCTGTGGATTATTTTTCCTACTTCACATCTCAAGGCTATAGGAGGGCTGGCATCATCTTGTACAAGAACCTCTGTCCCCATTGCTTAAAGTGCAAGTCCATCCGCATTCCAACCAGCACATTTACCCTTAGCAAGAGCCAAAGAAAAATCTGGAAAATCAATCAGGATATTGAAGTCCGTTTGTGCCAGGACAAAAAAGAAATGCTGAGCGATGAAAAAATAAGGCTTTACGCTGACTATTCAAAAAAACATGACAAAACAATGACAAAAGAAAATAGCCTAGAAGAACTCATCTATTGGAATGGTATAGACAGCGAAACAGGGCTTGTCAATTACAAGGGAACAAGAAATTTAGACTACTACCTAGATGGAAAACTGATAGCAGTCAGTGTCATAGACATAGTAAATGATGGCATTTCTTCAGTCTACTTTTACTACGACCTGTCTTCCCCCTGCATGAAGCGAAGCTTAGGAAGCTACAGCGTCCTATACGAAATAGACCTCTGCCGTAGCAAAGGTCTAGATTACTATTATTTAGGCTATTATATAGAAGACTGCAACAAGATGAACTACAAGGCACACTTTAAGCCCTTCCAAATCCTTTCAGAAAAAGGAGCATGGAAAGACCAAATAGATTCAGTTATGTGAGCCTCTAAAAAGTCACGTAAGCGTTTTTTAGAGGTATCCTTACACCTTCTTCTGGAAATGGCTGAATGTCATTCCAAAAGAAGCCCTACCCTGCGTTACAGACCTAAGTTTTGTAGAAAAGCCGAACATCTTTGCCATAGGTGCCTGCGCATGGATTACAGCCCCACCGGACTTTTCATCCATGCTGCTGATCATTCCACCGTTTTGTGTTACTTGGCTCATGGCTTCCCCTGTAAACTCTGCGGGGCTTTCAATGTCAACATTCATAACAGGCTCTAAGAGCTCAGGGCTTGCTGCATTACAGGCCTTATCAAAAGCTTCTGCCGCAGCCGCCTCAAAGGCAAAGGTTGTAGAAGTAAGCTGATTATAGTCAATTGCAGTAAGGGTCACAGCTGTATCAGTGCAGGGGTAGCCCATACGAATACCAGAGGCAAAAGAATTATTTATGCTCTGCTCTATTGCGGCAAAAATCTCCTCAGGAATTTCAGCGGACTTCTTAACAGCGCAAGTATACAAATTTCCTTCTCCAGTCTTACGAGGCTCTACGTGTATGGTTAGACCTGCCGTATTCTCCTTACCGCCAAGAACGCGGCTATAGGTTTCAGTATAATCAGCAGGTGCAGTAACTGCTTCTCTGTATGTTACCTGAGGGGCACCTTCCCTACAGTTTACCTTAAAGTCATCGCGTATTCTCGTAACTAGAACACTTAAATGCAATTCCCCCATTCCGCTGATTACCAGCTGACCGGTCTCAGCATCGTCCCTATGTGTAAAGGTAGGATCCTCCCTGCTCAAAATCTCAAGTGTCTGGTTCAACTTATCGCGGTCACTCATTGTCTCACTTTCAATTGCAATAGATATTACCGGCTCAGGGAATTTTACACTCTCCAAAAGAACAGGCCAGCCTTCACTTCCCAAAGTATCACCTGTTTGCGAAAGCTTTAAACCAACAAAGACCGCAATGTCCCCCGCGCTCACGCTATCCATCTGCTCCATCCGGTTAGCGTTTACACGTAAAATCCTGTTGACCCGCTCCCTTTTCTTCTTGCCAACATTAAATACCTGGCTTCCAGCAGTAATCTTTCCAGAATACATGCGGACAAAACTAAGAATTCCCATCTGGCTATCATACTGAATCTTAAAGACTAAGCCCAAGGGCATCTTTGCATCCGGATTGCAAGGAACTTCTACTGATTCCTCAAGGTCCTTTTTTACATGGAGACCTGAAGCCGGAGGAATATCAGTAGGACAAGGCAAGTAATCTATTACAGCATCCATCAGGGGTTGTACCCCCTGATTATGACGGCTTGAACCGCAAAGGAAGGGAACCAAAGTTCTTCCTATAACAGCCTTCCTGATAGCAGCCTTCAACTCATCAACAGAAATTTCCTGACCCTCAAGGTATTTTTCTGCAAGCTCATCATCAGTTCCCGCAACGGCATCCAGAAGCTTATCATGCCATTCCGTAGCCTGCTCCTTCATTGCATCGCTAATGTCACCTACGGTAAATTTTTCACCTTCAGAATCAGCATCCCAATGAATTTCCTTCATATTTAAAAGGTCAACCACACCGTCAAAATCACTGCCGGCACCAATTGGAATTTCCAAAGCCACAGTTTGGCAAGCAAACTTTTTATTGACATCTGCCATGGCCCCATAAAAATCTGCCCCAATCCTGTCCATTTTATTTACAAAACAAATGCGAGGAACATTAAACTCGTCAGCCTGCTTCCAAACAGTTTCAGTCTGTGGCTGAACCCAGCCTACCGCACAGATTACAGCGACAGCTCCGTCTAACACCCTTAAAGAACGCTCAACTTCGGCAGTAAAGTCCACATGCCCTGGGGTGTCTATTATATTTATCTGATATCCCTTCCATTCTGTTGTGATTGCAGCTGAAGCAATTGTAATTCCCCTCTCCTGCTCCTGCTTCATAAAGTCCATAGTAGCAGCGCCATCGTCAATCTCACCAATCTTGTGTATTTTTCCTGAATAATATACAATTCTTTCAGTAGTGGTAGTCTTTCCAGCATCAATATGTGCCATAATGCCAATATTACGCATTTTTTCAAGCATGATTTTTCCCCAAAAAAACAAAGTCTTCATATTATATAAAAAACTGCAAACTTAAACAAGACAGGGGCTTTGAAGCAAGAAATATTAGCAAAAGTGCAAATTACCTATTGACACAAAATTCAATTTACGATAAACTGATTTTCATTGATTATACGGTGCCTGTAGTTCAGCGGTAGAATCCCAGATTGTGGATCTGGTTGTCGTGGGTTCGAAACCCACCAGGCACCCGATTGACTGACACTTCTAAAGTAGAAGGCAATCAACGAGTTGCGTTCGTAGCTCAATTGGATAGAGCAATGGACTTCGAATCCGGAGGTTGCACGTTCAAGTCGTGTCGGACGCATTCACGGGCGATTAGCTCAGCTGGTAGAGCAACAGACTCTTAATCTGTGGGTCGGGAGTTCGATCCTCCCATCGCTCATTAACGTGATAAAACATACGCGAGAGTGGTGAAATTGGCAGACACGCTAGACTTAGGATCTAGTGCCATTGGCGTGAGGGTTCAAGTCCCTCCCCTCGCAAACCTATTCTTTTTCTTCATTAACAAAAATTCCAAAGTTTGTAATCCTGATTTTTTTGAACCCTACATAAATTTTTCAAAGTATCATACTAGAATCTCTTTCAAAAACTCATCCCCAACTCGTTTCAGGATCTCAACAGACAGCTATTAAAACCATTTGATAAAAATTTATCTGATTTTTCCCAAAAGTCCTTGACACTATTTTTTTTATATGCTATCTTTCTTTCACGATTTATCAAGTACAACTTGCTAAACAAACTGTTTTGCGGGAATAGCTCAGTAGTAGAGCGCAACCTTGCCAAGGTTGATGTCGCGGGTCCGATTCCCGTTTCCCGCTCTAACAGCCCGGGCAGTGGCTGAAAAAGCTGCCAAAACGCGAGATATTTACAAAAAAGTGCAACTTTTAGTAAAAATCTATTTTGCGGGAATAGCTCAGTAGTAGAGCGCAACCTTGCCAAGGTTGATGTCGCGGGTCCGATTCCCGTTTCCCGCTCTAAAGATAAGCGATTTGGTTTTTTACTGAATCGCTTTTTTTTTTGAATCTCATATAGGCAAGAGGAAACCTAAGTGAACGTAACCAAGGAAATCACCAAGATTGAAAATTCAGCAGTAAAGTTGACTGCAACAATCGCAAAAGAAGATGTTGCTTCAGAATATAAGAGTAGCATTGCAAAGTATGCAAAAAACATTCAGATTCCAGGATTCCGCAAGGGGCATGTACCCGTATCTGTATTAGAAAACAAGTATGGAGAGTCTATTAAGGCTGAAATTTTGGGAGACCTAATAGATAAATCCATGAATGAGATTCTTCAGGCCGATGATGCAAAAGAGTATCGTCCCCTTCCCTACGCACAGCCTCGTCTTGAAGGCGATAAAATGCCTGAATTAGCAACAGACAAAGATTTGACATACACAGTAATATACGATATCTTCCCAACAGTGGATGCAAAGGCCTTGAACTTTAAGGGTATTGTTATAAAAGAACCCCAGGTAGAAGTCGGTGCAAAAGAACTTGAAGAGGAACTTAAGGCCATTCAGGAGCGCAATGCAGCTGTTCTTGACAAAAAGGATGGGGATCCTGTAGAAAAAGACAACGTTGTTACTATTGACTATAAAGAACTTGATGATTCTGGCGCTGTAGTAGCAGGTTCAGAACGCGAAGGATTTGTATTTACCGTAGGTTCTGGCGAAAACATCTATAAGATCGATGATGAAATCCTTGGAATGAAAAAGGATGAAACAAAGGAAATCACAAAGACTTATGCAGCAGATGACAAGGATGCAGATCTTGCCGGAAAAACAAAGAAGCTCTCTGTTACCGTAAAGGCAATAAAAGTTCGCACACTCCCCGACCTTGATGATGATTTGGCTCAGGACGTAAACGAAAAATACAAGACTTTGGATGATTTAAAGAAGGATATTACTCGCAACATGGAAACAGCCCGCGACAGAAGGATCCGTGAAGTAAAGAGTCAGAGTCTTCTTAACCAGCTTGTAGAAAAGAACGACTTTGAGCTTCCAAAGTCTATGATTGAAGCAGAAAATCAGGCCCGTTGGGAAATGATGGCAAACCAGTTCCAGACTACACCCGAGCAACTTGAAAAGATGGTTCTTTCATCTGGTCAGACAAAGGAAGCTATGCTTGCTCAGTGGGCCGGAAACACAGAAAAAATGCTTAAGAGCCGCATCTTAGTTGATGCCCTTTTACGCGAAAAGAACATCACTGTAACCCCTGAAGAAATCGATGCCGAATATGAAAAGATTGCAAACGAAAACGGCATAACCGTTGATGAGGTAAAAGAACACTACAAGGATGCTAAAGCAAAAGAGTACCTTATTGATGATACAAAAGAAAATAAACTGTACGAAGATCTTTACAAGCAGGTAAAGGTTGAAAAGGGCGACAAAATTACCTTTGCAGACCTCTTTAAGGCCGAGCAGTAAAAACAATTCTTTTAACTGACCTTAAAAACGGAATGTCGCATCTTACCGATAAAAATATATCGGTAGAGTCTTGTCGCATTCCGTTTTTTTATTTATATTTATAGTATGTGCGGAAACAAGACAGGCAAAAATGTATGTAAGTCCGCAGCCGGAGAAAAAAAATGAATGAATATATGAACACTTTAGTTCCAACTGTCATAGAAAGAAGCGGCAACGGAGAGCGTGCCTACGACTTGTATTCCAGACTCTTAAAAGACCGCATTATTTTCGTAGACGGAGAAATCCGAGATGAAACAGCAGATTTGATTGTAGCTCAGATTCTCTACCTGGAAAGCGAAAACCCAGACAAGGATATCAATATGTACATAAATAGCCCTGGAGGAAGTGTTACCGCAGGCTTTGCAATCTACGATACTATGCAATATGTAAAGTGCGATGTACAGACAATCTGTATGGGGCAGGCTGCGAGCATGGGAGCCATACTCCTTGCTGGTGGAACAATAGGTAAAAGATATGCGCTTCCTTCTAGTAGAGTTATGATTCACCAACCTTGGGGTGGTGCTCAGGGCCAAGAAAGCGACATTGCTATTCAAGCAAAAGAAATTGTAAGGCTAAAAAAACTTAGCATCCAGTATTTCTCTGAACAGACAGGAAAAAGCCAGGAAGAAGTTGCCAAAGACATGGAGCGTGACTTCTATATGTCTGCAGAAGAGGCAATGGCTTACGGAATAGTTGACCATATAATGACCAGTGCCAAAAAGGGAGATAAAAAGCAATGAGGTTTGAGAAAAACGTCCAAAAGTACTGTGCTTTCTGCGGCAGACCACAAGATACAAACCGCAGGGTAGTAAAAGCACCAAGTGACAACATTTTCATCTGCGAAAATTGTGTTGCAGCT
>CAJOQA010000099.1 GCA_905236465.1 uncultured Treponema sp. | reverse complement strand
TGATATCCGCAATCTGCTTGAAGAGCCCACTCTTACTTTGATTTTCACCGGTTTCTTGTGCCATTGCATAGCAGTCAAGAAAGGTCTGCACCCTAGAGTCAAAATCCTTTTCCTCTTTCATTGCGGCGCAAACATCTTTTACAGAAGGAAGCGTGTCAATGATGATGATTTTACCTATGCTGTCCTTTACGTCTATTTCCTTAATAAATTTTGTTGCTGCGGCTGGTTGCAATCTGACACAGAAGTAGCTACAGTTTTTTCTTATGCAAAAGGTTCTAGGTTCAATGGTGCTTCCAATAAAATGGCTCCTAAGCGAATGGTTTTCATTATTATATTCAAATATGATGTTGCTGCAGCCATCTACAAGCAGTTTGATTATAACGTCTGTGCTAGATGAATTGTTGAAACTGTAGAAATGCGATATCCCGTTTTGCAACAATATTCTTTGACAAAAATTATCTGTATCCATAACAAAATATGGTTGTATGGACATGAGGTTTGTTCTATTAGTCATATATCATACCGTAAAAAAAAGACGCAAGTAAAGCCTATAATTCCTTTACCTGCGTCTCTGCATTACTATTATGATATAGCATTTCTAGCGGATTGTCAATAGCATTGAAAGACTCTTATCTTGAAGGTCTAAACCTGTCGTAGCGGAGCGGACTTATGTCTGCGGGGCAGGTTCCTTCTGTAATCAGTTCAGCTATATTGTATGCAGCTGCTGGCCCTATGCCAAATCCGTGACCGGTAAAGCCACATTCAATGTAGAGGCCTGGAACTTCATCGCATTTGCTTACTGTTGCAACTCCGTCTGCAGAAAAGTCTCCGTAGCCTCCCCAAGCCCTTACGACTTTTGCGTTTTTTAGGATGGGAAAGTAGCTTAATATTCCCCTGCAGGTTGCGCTGACCATACTGGGGCCTACTGGTGGATAAGAATCGTCGATCTTGTACGGATACTCGTCAAAACCGTCAGTTCCTCCCATAACAAACGAACCGTGGCTTGTTTGATGACCGTAAAAATCTGCCATTGCTGTTCCTAACATCTGATTAAACATTTTGGGCTCAGCTTCTGTTACAAGACACGTTAACGAATGTTTTTTCATAGGAATTGTTATTCCCACTGATTCAAGAATGGCATTGCTTTCATAGCCTGCTGCAACAACAATATTTTCTGCTTCAAAAACTTGTTCTGCTGTTTGAACACCAGTGACCCTTCCAGCCTTAGTGAGTATTTTTGTTACAGGGGCTCCTGTTATAAAATCAGCGCCAAGTTCACGGGCCTTCTTATAATAAGCTAAAGTTGTTGTTAAAGGATTAGCATGACCATCGGTTGGACACCAAGAAGCGCCTGTCACTTCATTGCTTAGGTAAGGGTTCAGTTCTCGAATCTCTTTTGGGCTAATCATCTTTACATCAACTCCGCAAGCAACAGCTACGTCCGCAAGTTTTTGCAAGATTTTAATGTGCTCCGGATTTTTCCCAAGCCGTAAGTTTCCACCCTGACAGTATTCCGTGTCAACTCCAAGTTCCTGACTTAATGTTGGCCAGATGTTTTTTACTCCCCATACCATTAAAGGAAGTTCCTTCGGGTTTCTGCCTGACTGCCTGACTCCACCCCCATTTCTAGAAGAGCCACCGTTGCCTATGTAGTCTGAAGCTTCTAGTACAGTTACGCTTTTTCCTTTTTTTGTAAGATAGTATGCTGTTGCGTTCCCAACAATTCCGGCTCCTATTACAATTACATCAGCCTTTGTTTGCATATCAGAATACCTCCTTTACAAGAATGCCCATTTCTGTTGGGCGGATAGGTCCTCTACTAGTTGCTGGTGTAATTGATGAAGGAGCTACCTTTTGCTCAGCAGCAACTATTCCTTTTACAAGCCTAGCACATGTCTGCCCCTGACAGAGCCCCATGCCACATCTAAGGTAACGCCTTATTTCTTGCATAGTTTGCATCCCTTCATGTACTGCCTTCCGGATTTGCCCCTTTGTAATTTCTTCACACCTGCAGATTATCATGTTGTCATCATCTTTTTGAATGAAGGGACCTATATCCCTTGACCTGTCATTCATCATATTAAAGTCCCCCTTCCTTTTTCCAAAATCTTGCCTTGTCAACAAAGGCGGATGGAACTTTCATAGTTACAAGACATGTCTTGTCGTATGCTGCTGAAGTTTTTACTTCCAAAATTTCAGCAGGGCAAAGGCTTTGTCCGCTTCTGCTTAGAGCTGTTCCAATTTCTCCCTTTTGCGGAAGTGGCAGGAATTCATAGGGAAAAGTTATGCTGCAATAGTCAGGTTCAAAATCTTCATTTACAAGGAAAATCGCTTGGCCTGAGCAATTTGCAACACACATTCCGCAGGCAGAACATTTTGCGCCTTCGCTTACACAGGGAAGGGCAGTGATGCAGTCACCAACTTTTATGCACCCCTTTTTACATGCATCCTGACAGGGGTTACAAGGAATGTTTTGTGTACATTCAATTACAGGGTGTATACACCTTTGCTTTGTAAAGCCTGGAAAGCACCTGATTTCTTCATCTGCAATAAAACCTTTTTCCAAGAGATTTTTAGAGATAGGAATACCTTCGTCTGTAAGTTCAATTTTCTTTCCCCGCTTGTCTGGAGCAAACATGCCCTGCCTTAGGCTTGCTAAATCTGCTTCATACTTTTTTTCTGTGCAGGACATTGCTTCTTCATCTGTAAAGCCTAGTTTATATGCTGCCCTTAGACCTGCCATGCGCCCCTTTATCATAGCAGAACTTGCCTCTTCAATACCGCTTACATCGCCTGCTGCAAAAATACATGGAACTGATGTTTCCCCGTATTCGTCAACAAGTGGAACTTGACCTCCTTTTTTAGGATTGTCTTCCATCTTACAAGATGCCATTTTGAGCAGCTGGCTCATAGGTGAAAGTCCTACCGCAACGCAAACAGTATCAGCATCAAAGTGAATTTCGCTACCTGGTATTATATTGAATTTATCATCAACCTTTCCAATTATTACCCCTTGAACATTTTCATCTCCCTCAACTTTTTTTATCGTATAACCAAGATAGAAGGGGACTCCTGTTCTGGCAAGTTTTGCGGCATGTACGCCATAGCCCCCGATCCTTGGGGCTGCATCTACTAGCGCTATAAGTTTGCAGCCGGCTTGCAAAAGTTGGAAACCTACAACAAGGCCGACATTTCCTGAGCCAAGCACTAAAATTTTCTTACCAGGTTTTACTCCATGCAGATTCATAAGTGTTTGGGCAGCTCCTGCCCCGATTACACCTGGCAGTGTCCAGCCTTCAAAGGGAACCATGTTTTCACTTGCCCCTGTTGCAATTATTACAGAGTCAGCCTTGTAGTGACGGATTTCTCCTTTTACTTTTACAGTAACCTCTTTATTTTGAAAGATACCTGTTACCGTAGCATCTAGTTCAACTTTGACACCGTTGCTGTCTGCTTCTTTTAAAAGTTCTGAGCCTATATTGAAACCGCGAACTTTGGCCTTATGCTCTTTTGAACCAAAAAACTTATGGATTTGTTTGAAGAGCTGCCCGCCAGGCCTGCTGTTTTCGTCAAAAACTATTACTGACATTCCCTTCTTTGAGGCTTCTATAGCTGCACTTAAACCTGCAGGTCCTGCCCCTACTACTATAAGGTTGTATCGGTCCATTTTTATACCTCCTCTTTACCAGCTTTTTTCAGCACTGCATCCGTACTGGGTCTGCACCTTCATTCCTTCTTTCAAGGGGGTTATGCAAGTTCGTGTATTTGGAACAGAATCTACTACCATAACGCAGTCCGTGCATCTGCCTATTGAGCAGAATATTCCCCTGCTTTTGTGCAACTTTGACGTCTCTCTGTGTTTTAGTATGCCTGCAGCTTTTAAGGCTGCTGCAATGGGTTCACCTTCATAGCCCTGCATTTCTTTTCCATCTAATGTAAAAGTTACCAGGACTCCTTTTTGTGGAACACCCAGGATTGGATGCTCAATAATTCTTTCTGATTCCATACGGCACTCCCTTTAAAAATAGTATATTAAGCAAAGCATCTGTAGATAATAATATCCGAAGAGAAAGAATTCAGATTGTAAAAATAGGAAGTGGTTTAAAGTTTTTTCGTAGCTATAGGACAGTTGAAAAGCACTTAATGAAAAATCGATATCATTCCGCCGTCAGCAAGTGTGGCTGCCTCTAACACTATGCTAAGTATATAAAAAATCTATAGCTAACAATATAAAACTTATATTATCCAAAATCTTTGATTTTTGCTAGTCTACAAAAAACGGCGGAGGCTAGTATGATTAAACTTGAGCATATAAATAAAAGATTTGAATCAGAAAAAGGTGAGATTGTTTTTGAGCTTAAGGATGTAAACATAAGTATTGAAGAAGGTGATATCTTCGGTATTATCGGCTACTCCGGAAGCGGAAAATCTACCTTACTCAAGATAATAAATTCTTTGGAGACAGCGGATTCAGGAAGCCTTTTTATTGATGGAAAAAATGTAAATGCACTTTCTAAAAAAGAAAAGATTGTTGAGCTTTCTAAAATCGGGTCTGTTATTCAGAATGTAAATCTTTTTGAAAACCGTACGGTTTTTGATAATATAGCTTTCCCCCTTAAACAAGCAGGACTTAAAAAGCCTGAAGTGCAAGCAAGAGTTGAAAAACTTTTGGATGTAGTAGAGCTTGCTGGTAAAGGAAAAGCTTACCCTCTTGAGCTTTCAGATGGGCAGAAGCAGCGGGTCGCTATAGCTCGTGCAATTGCAGCAGAGCCAAAAATTCTTCTTCTTGATGAAGCGACTGGAAACCTTGACCCTGCAACTACAAAAGCTATCCTTTTGCTCCTCAAAAAAATCCACAAGGAATTTTCATTGACTTTAGTTATTGTAGCTCACCAGATGAATGTAATAAAAGAAATCTGCCACCATGTCGCTGTTCTAGATAATGGGCGTGTAGTAGAGCAGGGTGAAGTCTACCAGATCTTTGCAAATCCCAAGTCAGAACTTACAAAGAAATTTATAAAGTCAACGTCTTCCCTTTCTAAAGTGGAGGAATTGATTGCATCAGATTCGCCGATTACAAGGCTCACTGCAGGGCAGAAGATTGTACGTCTTACTTATCTTGAAAAAAATATTTCTGAACCGTTGATTGCAACTCTTACAGCTGAGTTTGCGGTTATTCCAAATATAATTTTTGCTGACATAGAAATTGTGCAGAATGCCCCAATAGGCGGAACAGTTGCGATTTTCAGCGGAAATGAAAAAGCGGTTGATTCTGCACTTGATTGGCTTAGGGAAAAGAATGTAGGTGTGGAAATACTTGCAGTTGGAAAATAAAAATAAAAAATGTTTTGGAGGTTTTTTATGAAAAAAGTTTTATTTGTTACTTGTGCATTGACAGTATTACTTTTGTCTGCCTGTTCAAAAAAGGACGGCGGTGCTAAGACAAAGTTTGCGGTAGGCCATTTAAACTCTACGGCTCACCTTTTGGCTTTTGTTGCTCAAGAGGAAGGTTTCTTTGCAGAGGAAAATCTAGATGCAACTTTAACACAGTTCTCAAGTGCTGGTGAACTTGCCAGTGGTCTTGAATCAGGAAAATTGGATGCGGCTTTTATTGGTTCTGTTCCTTCAATTACTTTCCAGAGCAATAAGCACGAGCTTACCATTTTTGGTGGGGCTATGACTAATGGTCATGGTTATGTTATCAAGAGCAAGTACACTGACGGAAAAGACAACCTTGGTGTGCAGATTCTTAAGGGACGCAATGTTGCTTCTGTAAAGAACAGCGTTCAGGATGCAGAGCTTCTTCTTATCCTTAAAAATGAGGGGATAGAAGTTGGGGAAGGAGAAAATCAGGTAAACATCGTTTACTTTGACAGTCAAAAAGATGCCTACAATGCTTTGCAGAACAACACTATTGATGCGGCTTCCGTTTATTCTCCTTATGCTTCTTTGGCAAAGAGCCAGGGCTATAATGTAGTATACTACTGCTCAGAAATTCCTGCCTTAAAGAACCAGCCCTGTTGCCGTCAGGTTGCCCCAAC
>CAJOQA010000098.1 GCA_905236465.1 uncultured Treponema sp. | reverse complement strand
GCGAGTGCGCACAGGAACTGCTGTTCACCTTCAGGAGAGCGGGGAACAACTTCAAGTACGACACCTACCTTGATGTGTTCACGCGAAAGCTGTACCCGCGCTTCGTCATCATCGAGCTTTACACCGAGTATTCCGTGGGACGCTACGCGCGCTCGCACCTTTCGACGATGGCGGTAGGCGTGACGCAGACGCGCGAACATAGTGGCGACATCGGCAGTCTTTGGGGATTTTGCGGGTACTTAGAGTAGCGGCGGAAGAAAGAGTTCGGATTGCCTATAGCAACCTGTCCCTAATTTCCGTATCCCCAATCTAAAGCCTTGCAGTTAAGTTGGTAAAAGTCTTCTTTTACTAATGACTTAACCGCTTCTTTTATCTGCTTAATGTCAAGTATTCCCTGTTTACAAGCAGCCCCCAAGAGTACCATGTTCGCAACTTTAGCAGAGCCTAATTCCTTGCAGGCTGCGTCAGTGTCTACAGTGATTATATTGGAACTTACTTTGCTAAGAAACTGTAGCATTGCATCTACTGAAAAAGATTTTCCGCTTAGGCTTGCGGTAATGGGCTGAATACTTTTGCTTGCAACGATAAGGGTGCCGCCATCCTTTAGATATGAGGCGTTGCGCACCGCTTCAGAGGCTTCAAAAGAAATCAGCAAATCAGCGCATTTTTTCCCAATCAGAGGAGAAAAGGCATCGCTTCCAATCCTCACATGGCTAGTAACACAACCGCCCCGCTGAGCCATTCCTATTGTTTCTGCGCTTAAGACCTTCTCGCCTTTGTTTAGGGCTGCAGCAGAAATTACCTTTGCTGCAAGAACAGTACCCTGTCCGCCGATTCCACAAATCAAAATATTAAGTGCCATAATTTTCTCCTCTTAGAGCCTACTTTAGATAATTGCCTTTACAGGGCAGACTTGAGCGCATAAGCTACAACCTGTGCACAAACTTTTATCAATAAGAGGTTTCTTGTCTTCTGTGCTGATAGAAATTGCAGGGCAACCAAGTTCATTTATGCACTTACGGCAACCGATGCAAGATTCCCTTTGTATTTCTTTTTCTTTAGGAAATTTGTAACCAACCTTAGACGCTATAGAAATACAAGGTGATTTGAATATTATAGCAGAAGTTCCGCTTGCCGCATCTGCTTCTTTTACTGCAGCAACTGCGCTAGCGGTATCAAATGGGTCAACCGTTAAAACTGGGGAAACTCCAATAGCTGTAAGAATTTTTTCTATGCTGATTTTTTCTACAATGTCCCCCATCATAGTGCGCCCTGTTCCCGGGTGGGGCTGGTGACCGGTCATAGCAGTTGTTGAATTGTCTAGAATGCAAATAACTTGCTTTGACTGATTGTAAACAGCATTTACAACTCCCGTTATCCCTGAAGCAAAAAAAGTTGAATCTCCTATAAAAGAAAAAGTGTGGCGATCCTTCTCGTTGTGAAAAAATCCTTGTGCCATAGTTATGTCAGCCCCCATACAAAGACAGGTGTCACACATGTCAAGAGGAGCAGAATTTCCTAGCGTGTAGCAACCTATGTCACCGCAAAAAGCAGTCTTCTTTCCCTTCATCGCAATTTTTACTGCGTAAAAAGATCCCCTGTGGGGGCAGCCAGCACATAGAACAGGTGGTCGTACCGGCAGTTCTGGTGCTGCAGGTAATTCATTTTCTTCTAGCTTGATATTTAAAAATTTTGCAATTGATTTTTTTACGCTCTCAATAGAATTCTCACCTGCTACACTTGTAAAGCCGTCTAGTTTCCCATGAACGTTTACTTTTCCCTGACTTACAAAAATTAAATTTTTTTCAATGACTGGATCTAGCTCTTCAAGGACAAGAACTTCACTTTTGCCTTTTAAAAAGTCACAAGCAAGAGGCGAGGGAAAAGGATATGGAGTTGCAATTTTCAGCAGGGCAATATTTTTTTTTGCCTCTGCAAAGGCCTTGTCTAGTAAGGCTTCTTTTGCATAGGCGTAACTAATTCCTGATGCTGCTATAGCAAAAGTTGCATTTTGATTTTCTTCTATCGTGTTATACCTATAGCTAGAAAAGTCTTTAGGTAAAAGTTTTTGGTTCCTTTCAAAAATGCGGATATGATTTTGATACGAGGCTTTTGGAAAAATAACCCAACGTTTAGAATCTTTTTTGAATTCCCCACGTTTCCTCTCTTTGGGAAGGAATGGAAGTTCCATACTTTGATAAGCGTGGCAGACCCTTGTAGTGGGGCGAAGAATTACAGGAGTATTGTATTTTTCAGAAAGCGCAAAGGCATCTTGTACCATATAAAATGCTTCTTCTGGACTTGAGGGATCAAAAACTGGGAGTTTGGAAAAACTTCCGTAAACTCTTGTATCTTGTTCAGTCTGACTTGAAATAGGACCTGGGTCGTCTGCCACTACAATAACCATTCCCCCTGTAAGTCCTACATAAGATAGGCACATAACGGGATCAGAAGCTACGTTAAGCCCTACTTGCTTCATTGTAACCATTGTCCTAGACCCTGCAATCGAAGCAGCGGCCGCAACTTCAACAGCTGCCTTCTCGTTCACAGACCATTCAACATAAGCCCCGCTTTCCTTGTTGCTTTTTGAAATGTATTCAATAATCTCCGAAGAAGGGGTTCCAGGATAACCTGCTACAATATTAACTCCTGCAGCTAAAGCCCCTAACGCTATTGCCTGATTTCCCATTACCATTTGTTGTGACATACTATCCTCTGTTACCTTAGAGCTTTAGTGTGGCTCCTGCGCTGAACATAAACAAATCTTTTTCTAGGTAAAATTCAACTGTAGAAACTGTATAGTCAGCATCAAAATATTTTACCCACATAAAGGCCGCTGTAATTGTCAACTGTTCAATTGGACTTGCTTCTACACCGGCTCCAATACAAAGACTGTCTAGTACTGGATTAAATGCAGAGTTTTCACTATCGCTTTCACCTTGGTCTGCATAAGAAATGCCAAATCCTGCGCTGAATTTCTTATCAAAGCGGTAGTCAATGCCCAAAGCAATTTCCGCTGAATCCTCATACTTTGTTTCTGCAAGAATTGAATCCTGATGAGCATCTGTGTTGAAGTAATAGTTGTAGCTAAAAGAAATTACAAGTGGCAAATCAAAAGAAAGAGCTGTTCCAAAACTTAAGACAGCGGGTAAGTCAGTGCGGAATTTCACCCCGTCTTTAATTCCAAATGCAGCTGCAAGATTTCCTTTGGAATTTTTTGCTTCGTATTCAATTTTATCCCTAGTCTGGTACTGAAGTGAAATATCTACTTTTTCTAGTGGTCGTACGTGCAAACCAAAAACTGCGCCATAGCCCCAAGCATCAGCATCGTATCCTATTGTGTCTCCTCCGTTCAAGGCTGAAAGATATGAAGATGTCAGTTCCATTGACTGCGTACCGTATACTGCGCGGAAAGCTGCTGCTAGGGCTATCCTGTCGTTCAGAAATTTATAGGCTGCTCCAACCTGACCACCATAAGTGACTGAATCCACAAAAAGTGAATGGTCTTTTGCTGCCCCAAGTAAAAGTGTTGCCGCCGCAGGATTAGCCATAGCCTGATTTGCAAATAGAGCTGCTGTAAGAGCCGTTCCGTTATTGTAGTTAAGCTCTCCTCCTCCTGCAAAAACTCCGGCTGCTAAAAATCCTGAAAAATCTTTGTGGTGAAAAACTAAATCAAAATCAGGGTAGAGTAAAACTTTTGTCCTTTCTGAATACTCGGCCTCTGTTTTATCAAGCAGCGTGCACAAGGCTGTATCATCAGTAGAATTGCGATATTCTTTTATGATAAACTGGTTTCCTACTTCAAGATAAAATCCATCTTCCATAAAAGCTGTTCCTGCAATATTATAAAAGGCTGCCTCTGGTCTTTTTGTTTCTGCATTACGGCTTGGATTTCGTAAGTAACCTGTAGACATATTCGTCTTGTTTTCTATTCCACCTGCAAAAAGCAAGGCTGTAAAAAGCACATATAAAAATCCGGCTGAAAAAAACTTTTTCATAAAAACTCCTCTGCTAACTTTACTAAGTTAAAAAGTATAAAGAAAATTCAGTATAATTTCAACATGAAAACAGTCCTTGACACTTTGTTTTTTACCATTATACTATGCTTAAAATAAGGATCAATAATGTTCAATAAAAAATTATTTGGCCCTGTAAGCTTTTATAAAAACGCTCTGTCAATAGCTATACCCATAATGCTGCAAGCCCTTATTCAAAGTATGGTCTCGCTGATTGACAATTTTATGGTCTCCGGTCTCGGTGATATTTCCATGTCAGGCGTGAATGTATCAGGGCAAGTTTTATTTGTTTTTTTAGTTTACCTCAATACAATCTGCATGGCGGGCGGAATTTTTATGACCCAGTTTTTTGGTGCTAAGAATCCCGCTGGCATGAAGCAAGCCTTCCGTTTTAAGCTGGTTATGGGACTTCTTTCTTTTATCCCCTACACCTTGGTGTGTCTTGTTTTTCCCCGCCAGGTCCTCTCTTTAATGCTTATAAAAAATACTCAGGCAGGGGTGATTTTAGACCAAGCAGAACAGTACATGAATATAATGTTTCTAGTTGGAATTCCCATGACACTTTCTATTTGTATAGCAAGTTCCCTGCGGGATATGGGCAAGGTAAAGGTACCCCTTATTGTTACCGCAGTAGCCACGCTTACAAATACCGTCTTCAACTATTTGCTTATCTACGGAAACTTTTCCTTTCCCCGCTTAGAGGTAAGGGGTGCGGCTTATGCTACGGTCATAGCACGGTTTGTTGAACTTGCCATTTTTATTGTAATCTATATAAAAAGTAAACCTGACTTTGCAATAAAAGTTTTTGATTTTTTCAAGATAGATAAAAAACTCTTTAAGGAAATACTAAAAAAAGGTTCCCTGGTTCTTTTTTGCGAGATGGTCTGGGTTATGTCTGAAACTATTACAACTGCCCTTTACAATGGAAGGGGTGGTGCAGATGTAGTTTCTGGCATGGCTTCCAGTTTTGCAATAGCAAACCTTGTTTTTGTTGCATTTGGTGGAATCTATTCTGCTACAGGCGTAATCTTAGGCAAGACTTTGGGAGAAGGAAAATTGGAAAGGGCTAGAAGCGAAAAGACCTGGCTTTTATCCGGCTCAGCAGTCTTTGGAATATTTATGGCTTTCTTAGGTTTTGCCACAACCTTGATCATTCCCTATGTCTTTGGAAAGCTAAGCCCAGAAGCAATACGCATTTGCCGTAGCATGGTAATCCTCATGTCCTTCTTTATGCCTGTCTGGGTTTACATGAATGCCCAGCAAGCTGTAGCAAGGTCAGGGGGAGATACTGCAATGGGGGCTTACACAGATGCAATGCTCACCATAGTCGTAATGATTCCAATGGTTTTTATCATAGCGATTTTTACGGATGCAGGGCCAGTCACCATGTATTTAGGGGTAAAAATCTTGGATTTTATAAAAGTCATTGTATTCCACTTTTGGCTAAAAAGGGAACGATGGCTTAAAAACCTTGCAAAACACAGTCTTGAATAATGCCCCTTTGTAAACTATAATATCCCTATGAAAAAAGTGCCACTTTGCCTGCTTTTTTTTGCAGCAACAACATTATTTTTTTCCTGTTTCCCGCCCAAAAATCAGGTTGAGGAAAATAGCTCCAAGCCTATTATTCTAGGCTTTTCCCAAGTGGGAACGGAAAGTGCTTGGCGGGTCAGGAATACCCAGTCAATAAAGAAGTCAGCAGAAGTGGCCGGTATACAGTTGCTTTATGATGATGCTCAGCAAAAGCAGGCCAATCAGCTGAAGGCGATACGGTCTTTTATAATTTATCAGGTGGATGTGATTGCCTTTGTCCCCATAGTAGAAAGCGGCTGGGATAATGTTTTACGCGAAGCTTTGCAGGCAGAAATCCCTGTAATCATTGTTGATAGAAAAATAAAAACTTCCAATAAAAACCTTTACACTGCCTATATCGGAGAAGATGCCTTGGAAGAAGGAAAAAAAGCCGCCCATTTTCTGCAACAAAAGTATGAGGAGTCAGAAAAAAAACACTTTAATATTGTGGAACTTGCAGGCACAAAAAATTCGTCTGTTGCAAGGGAAAGGGCTTTGGGCTTCAGGCAGATTATTGACCAGGACCCAAAGTTTTCTGTTGTCTATACAGACTACGGGGATTTTCTTCGGTCCCGCGGAAAGGAGATTGCGGATCAGATTATAAGAAAGGGGGAGGGGCTTAAAGTTGGAAAAAAAGATATAGACATAATTTTTTCCCACAATGACGCAATGACTCTGGGCCTTCTCGATGCCCTTTATGAAAATGAATTTGATCCAGGAAGTGATGTTTGTATTGTAAGTATTGATGGGGAGCAAAAAGCAGTAGATGCCTTAAAGGAAGGAAAAATAAACTGCATAGTAGAATGTAACCCCAACCTAGGTCCTGCAATAATGGAACTTGTAAAAAAAATTGTCACCGGTCAGGAATTTGAAAGATCCACTTATGTAGATGAAACTGTTTTTTCTGAAAATGATGATTTTAATCTTATAGGAAAGAGATATTACTGATGACTACAAGTATAAAGGCTCAAGTTAAGCGTTCATATATTTTTATTATTTTGATGATGCTTTTGCCAACTTTTTATTTTCTAACCGTCTCAACCATTCACAGCCGTCGCTATGATAAGATTATAACAAACATAAGTAGGGCTAACGAAATAAACTCCATTGTTGACACTCAGATAACGAATGAACTGTGGAATGTTGTTTCTGGCCGCATAACTTTTGCAGAAGGCCGTCAGTTTGACATGATGAATGCTATTGTTGCCGGTATTGCGAGCATGATGACTGAATCTTCCGGAACGAATGTGCATCTTTTGCAGGTTGCGACTAGGGCAAATCTGACGCTTTACAAAAATGTTCAGTCGCTTGGGGAACAAATTCAAAAAGGAGCTTCCGTTAAGCAAAATGAACTTGCCCTAGATGAAATCCGTGGCATAGCTTCGTTGCTTTCTGATGTTTTGCAACAGTATATAATTGCCGAGGTGCAGCAGGCGGAAAAAACCAACGAAGCTATAAAAAAATCATCTATGATTCTTACACTGATTCAAGGTTGCATAACCCTACTAGTCCTTCTTTTTTCATTTCATGGAATCAGTTCCCTTACAGAGACCATCCGCTTGCCAATAGCTCAGATGGAAGGCCTTTCGTCTCGGATTGCGGGTGGAGATTTGTCTGCCCGCCTGTCTTCTCCCCAATTGGCAGAATTAAATCAGCTGGCTGAAAACTTAAATATAATGGCCGGAAAAATCGACGATTTAATTAAGCAAAATATAGAAGAGCAAAAAAATTTGCAGAAGGCAGAGATGAAAACCCTGCAAGCACAGATAACACCCCACTTTTTATACAACACTTTTGATACAATTATTTGGCTTGCAGAAGAAGAACAGATGGATGATGTTATAAAAGTGACCCAGGCTTTTTCTGAGTTCTTGCGTATCTCTTTAAGCAGGGGCCACGAATGGATTACCGTAGGGCAAGAGCTTGAGCATGTGCGCAATTACCTTACTATACAAAAAATAAGGTATTCTGTGATTCTCCAATATTCAATAGAAGTTCAAGATGGCCTTGAGAATCTAAAAATGCTAAAGCTAAGCCTGCAACCCCTTGTCGAAAATGCTATCTACCACGGAATCAAAAATAAGAGGGGAAGGGGGCATATAAAAGTAACAGCTTCTTTTTCCGATGAGAAAAAAACGTCTATGACTTTTTGCATAGAAGATGATGGGGCTGGCTTTTCTGCAGACAGGCTTAATCAGGTTCAGGAAGAATTAAAAAAATCTTTTGATAATACAGAATCCTTAAGTTCCTTTGGTCTTTATAACGTGAATAAAAGATTGCTTTTGTATTATAATAATCAAACAGACGGTCTTCATATAGAAAGCGTCCAGGGAAGATCCACAAAGGTTTATTTTACGCTTCCCTGTGTTAGGGAGTAGGTATGTACAGTGTTTTTATAGTTGATGATGAGCAGATTGTCCTTGAGGGAATACGAAAAAAAATTGATTGGGAGAATTCTAATTTTACTTTTGCCGGTGAGGCTACAGACGGTGAGCTTGCCCTTTCTATGATTCAAGAAGTAAAGCCCGATATACTTATAACAGATATAAAGATGCCTTTTATGGATGGACTTGAGCTTTCTCGCTTGCTGAAAAAGACCCAGCCCTGGATTCGTATAATAATACTTTCTGGTCACGATGAATTTGATTACGCAAAAAAAGCCATATCGATTGGGGTTGAAGAATATATTCTAAAACCCTTTACCCACGAAGATTTACTTAATAGCTTAAATAAAGTTGCCGCTAAACTAGATGCTGAGCGTAGCCGCTTTTCTGATATCAACAAATTAAAAGAGGAACTTGAATCTAGCAGCCACTTGCTTAAAAATTCTTTTTTAACAGACCTTGTTTCTGGTGCAGCCGAAACTTCTGCTGCAATGATAAAGGCTCAGGAATTGGGAATAAATCTTATTGCGCATTTTTACAAGGTTCTTGTCAGCGAGCTTGATGTAAATGACAAAAGTCAGCAAACAGTGCAGGAATCTAAGTCTAGGCTTTTATCCCTTGCAGAAAGTTGGGAAGATGCCATAAGTTTCTTTATGACCCCCTTCAAATTTGTAACTGTTGTAATCGGCAATCAGGAAAAAGACGTTGAAGAAAATTCCTACAATATAGCAGAAGCTGTCTTACATTTTGCAGGACAAAAAGTTATTATTAGGAGCGCAATCGGTAGAACTGTGGAACACCTTTCAAACATAAAGTCCTCCTATTCTGATGCTGAAAAACTTTTAGAGCAGTCCCGCTTTAAGGGTAAAAGCCGCATCGTTTCTTCTGATGATATCCATAAAACTTCAGACGGCCTTCTTTCGTTACGGGAAGAGGACCCCCTGGTTGACAGGTTAAAGTATGCCGGCAACAGTGAACTTGATGCAATCATCAAGCAATACCTTGAGCTTTTGAAAAATAACACAGACCATTTTTCTGTAATAGCCTCCTACCTTTTGGTTGACGTGATAATGGCTGTTTCAAAATTGATTGAGGAGTTGGGCGGTAACATAAAAGATGTCATGCCCAATATATTAACACATTCATTTGTGGATCAGGCCGTTCAAAACGAAGAGACTTTTATTGTTGAAATACGAAAGATTCTTACCCGTCTTTTAGAATACCGAGATACAAGAATGCAAGGTCGGTATGGGGATGTCATAATAAAGGCTAAGGACTATATTGAGCATAATTATTCAAGTCAAGATACCTGTCTGCGCCTTGTTGCGGATCAAGTTCATTTAAGCCCCAACCATTTTAGTACTATTTTTTCCCAAGAGTGTGGCATAACTTTTATTGAATACCTGACTAACGTTAGGATAGAAGCTGCAAAAAAATTGCTGAAAGAAACAGACATGAAGGGTGCCGATATAGCCTATGAATGTGGTTTTAGCGACCCCCACTATTTCAGTTTTATCTTTAAAAAGAACACGGGCTTGTCGCCCAGAGAATTTAAGGCAGGAAAATGACCGATAGTTGACTTGTAAAATTCTGACCAAAACTTATAAAATTCTGACATTTTGCCTAAATTTTACTCGAATTCCTCTTATTTTTCATTGCAATAAGATTTTCTACCCGCTATAATTAGTTATTATGGAATTTGAGAAGACCCTACCAAAACTTATGCGTGCAAGTGCCCAAAAATACCCTGAGGTAATAGCCCAATACTCTCGTGCAAAAACAGGCGAATTTGAAGGCCGCAATTATCATGATATGTTTCAAGCTATGTTGGACTTTGCAGGAGGTTTAAAAAGTCTTGGTGTTGTCAGGGGAGAAAAAATAGGTCTTATAAGCAACAACCGTAAAGAATGGGAAGTTGCGGATATGGGGCTTTTGATAATTGGGGCAATAGATTGTCCTAGGGGTTGCGATGCTAGTGAGGATGATATCTCTTACATCCTCTCTTTTGCGGAAGTCCAAATGTGCATAGTTGAAAACCCTGCACAGCTAAAAAAGATTTTGAATGTCATAGATAAAATCCCTAGCCTCAAGTCCATTATCTCTTTTGATTTAATTGATGCTGCCGACACAAAAAAGTGCAAGGAGGCAGGCTTATCCTTCTACCAGTTTGACACTGTTGTATCTGAAGGGCACGAATGGAGAAAGAATAATCCTGAAGTTGTTGAGGAAGAACTTGGCAAGGGGCAAGAAAATGATCTTGCAACAATTATATTCACTTCGGGAACAACCGGAACCCCAAAGGGGGTAATGCTTTCCCACGGAAACATTATAGCTCAGCTTGATGAAGTTTGTGAGAGAATCTTTTTGAATCCTGGTGAAATTGGCCTTTGTGTACTTCCCGTTTGGCATGCCTTTCAGCGGGCTGTTGAATACGTAATTTTTTCTCAAGGAGCGGCTATTGCCTATAGTAAACCCGTCGGCTCAGTTCTTCTTGCTGACTTAAAGAAAATGAACCCCACCTTGCTCCCTGCCGTCCCCCGTGTTTTTGAAGCTGTTTATGACGGTGTCTGGCAAAAAATGAGAAAGACTGGTGGCTTAACGTATAGCCTGTTCCGTTTCTTTGTAGCAGAATCCTTGCTTTGGTGTTCGATTGACCGCCGCTTACGTCGCAAAGAAGCAAGGTTCGGGCGTGATTATTTGGGGCTTTACTGGCCACTTTTAGTTTTACCCTGGCTGCTTTTATATCCCTTGCGCTTGCTTGGAAAAGTCCTTGTCTTTAGAAAGTTAAAAGAAATTGTTGGCAAAAACTTTAGGGCTGGAATTGCAGGTGGTGGTGCATACCAAGCCCGTATAGACAAATTCTTTTGGGCTGTAGGTATAAATATAGTTGAAGGCTATGGTCTTACAGAAACTTCCCCCATAGTTGCAGTTAGGCCTGTTGTAGATCCAATCCTTCGCACAGTCGGAACTGCCGTGCGTGGAGTTCAAGCCCGCGTTGTTGATGATGAGGGAAATGTTCTTGGTACCTGCAAAAAGGGCAGCCTGCAAATAAAAGGGGCTACTGTTATGCAGGGGTATTACAAGAGACCAGATCTTACCGCAAAGGTTATGACCGAAGATGGTTGGTTTGACACAGGTGATATTGCTATCCTTACTGTTGATAACGAAATTCAGTTGAGGGGGCGTAAAAAGGACACAATAGTTCTTCTTGGCGGAGAAAACATAGAACCCTTACCTATAGAACAAAAGATTATAACTTCCCGCTTTATAGAAACCGCTGTTGTTTTTGGTACAGACGGCAAGGGGGAAGACCAGCGCTTCCTTACTGCTTTGATTTTACCCGTAAAAGAAGAGCTTGAAGAATGGGCACACACACAGTCCCTTGCTTATGAAAGCTATGAAGACCTAGTTAGAAATGCGGAAGTCCTAAAACTGATTGGCAGTGAAATTGCAGAAGCTATCAATACTAAAAATGGCTTCAAGGCCTATGAGCGCATAAATAAATTCAGCATAATAACAAAGGCCTTTGAAGTTGGTGTTGAACTCAGCGCAAAGCAAGAAATGATGCGGTACAAGATTGCTGAAATCTATAAAGATAAATTAAATGAAATGTACAGTTAAAGACTCTTGATAAGGAAGGGGAGGGCTTTTTCAAACTTTACCCCATACCAGTGGTCTTTATCCCCTAAGGTTGCTTTCATTGATTCAACAACAAAGTCTGCTGCAATCTTAGCTGATTCTATAATGCTTTTGCCCCTTAGCAAGGCACCGGCAGCCGCTGCTGCAAAGGCATCTCCTGTTCCGTGCATTGACTGAGGAATTTTTTCTGTAAAGTAATAGTCAAAAGTACTTCCGTTAAATGCTGCACAACCAAGCTTGTCTTTTTCAAAAGAAACACCTGTTATTATTACATTCTTTGCCCCAATTTTGTGCAGGTCACGGCAAGCTTCTTCAATATAGTCTTTTGTATAGTTGTCACCTGGATATGGCTTTTCTAGCAGGTAAGAAACTTCTGTCAGGTTTGGCATGATTACATCAGCCCCTTCGCAAAGTTTTTTTATTTCCTTTGGAAAAGATTCGTCAAAGCCAGGGTAGAGTTTTCCGTTGTCTCCCAAAACTGGATCAACTATTCTAAGGGCACCTGCCCTAGCAGTTTTATCCATAATCTCAAGGATATAGGGAATCTGTGTTTTGTTTACATAGCCTGTATAAAATGCGTCAAAAGTTATATTTTGTTTTTGCCACTGCTCAAGAATTTTTGGCATATCATCAGTAAGATCCCTGAATGTCCAGCCGGTAAAGCCTGCCCCAGTGTGGTTTGAAAGCACTGAACTTGGTAGGATTGCGGTTTCTATTCCGCAGGCGGAAATTACAGGAAGTGCAACGGTAAGTGAGCACTGTCCTACACAAGAAATGTCCTGAATTGAAAGAAGTCTTTTATCCATATTATTTTCTCCTAAAGTTACTAGATACTAGCAAAATATTGGTATTATGGATATACTCAAAATAAAGAAATTTTATAATACCAGATTTAGAAGGGAAAATGATAACGGTAGATTTTGAAAATAGGGGAAAGTGCGGGCTTTGCGACTACTTGTATTCTTCTATTAAGAAACAGATTTTAGATGGAACTTTAAAGGCAGAGGAAAAACTTCCTTCAAAACGTAGCCTTTCAGATAATCTCGGTGTAAGTACTATTACCGTTCAGAATGCCTATGCCCTTCTTTTAAGCGAAGGCTACATTTATTCTTTAGAGCGAAAAGGATTTTTTGTTACAGACCTAAGTTCAGGTCTGCAAAAACTTTCTTTGCGAAAAAAAAGTGAAAGTGCTTCTATTGAAGCTCAAGGAGAAAGTGAAAGCGAAAGCAAAAAATGGGTCGCTGACTTTACAAGCAATTCCGCTAATCTTGAAAATTTTCCTTTTTTACTGTGGGCAAAAACAAGCCGTAAGGTCTTAAACTCTGCAAATGAAGCCTTGCTTGAACGCCCTGGTGTAAAAGGCATACTTTCTTTGCGGCAGCAGATAGCCTCTTACCTTTTTGAATTTAGGAATATGGAAGTTGATGCCAGCCAGATTGTAGTTGGGGCAGGAACTGAAAATTTGTATACTATGCTGGTTCAGTTTTTGGGGAGAAGAAAGTTCGCGGTAGAAAATCCTGGCTACAAAAAGATAGCCGCAATTTTAAAAGTAAATGGGTCTTCTGTTGTTCCAATAAAAGTAGATTCCCAAGGAATGAGTGTAGAAGATTTAGGTAAAAGTGCTGCAGAAATAGCCCACGTTTCTCCCTTGCACCACTTTCCTACAGGGGTTGTTATGTCTGTCCGCCGCCGCAGAGAATTGCTGCTTTGGGCTTGTCAAAAAAAAGGAAGGCTTATCATTGAAGATGATTACGATAGCGAATTTCGTTTTAATGGAAAGCCTTTACAGACTTTGCAAAGCATAGATAATGGAAACTGTGTAATTTACATTAATACTTTTTCAAAGACCTTAGCCCCTTCCTTTAGAATCAGCTATATGGTTCTGCCCAAAAAGATGATGGCGGACTTTGAAGAAAAAATGAAAGATTTTTCTTGTTGCCTTTCCTCTTTTGACCAACTGACTTTAGCAGAATTTATTAAGCAGGCATCTTTTGCCCGCCACATAATACGTATGAGAAATAAGTACAAGGCATTAAGAAACTTGTTAGTGAATGCCTTTCAAAAGTCAAAGCTAGCTTCCCTTATACAGATTCAAGAAAAAGAATCTGGCCTGCACTTTTTACTTACAATAAAAACTGAACTTTCAGAAAAGGAATTAAAAAAACGCTTTGAAGCGCAAAAAATAAAGATTTCGCTCTTAAAGGACTTTTACTATGATAAAAAAGAAAATGCTGACTCAAAAAATAAAAAAACTTTTCTTATAAATTATTCAGGAATAAAAAAAGACCGCATCCAGCAGATTGTTACCTGCATGGAAGATGCGGTCTTAGCCTAGCTTAAGTTAGCTTAAACTTTTTCAAAAACTGCCTTTTCTGCCCCGCAAATGGGGCAAATCCAGTCAGTTGGAATGTCCTTAAAGTCTGTTCCTGCCTTAATGTTTTCTTCTTTATCACCTTCGGCAGGTTTATAAATATAGCCACAGACTGTGCAAACATAATCGTCCATTTTCTAACTCCTAAAGTTGCTTGCTTTCACTAGCAGGGCTTTTCTTTTTTGTACTTTTTGCCTTCTTTTCTTCCGGACGAACAGTATCAAGGAATTTCTCGCACCTATATTCTGAACCGTCACAAGCTACCCTCAGGGTCTTGTACAGCTTGAGTATGTGTTCACGGGAAATCCTTGAACTTGACATTGCAAGGGCCGCAAAACTGTACCAAAGTGTCCTGTCCATCTTTTCTTTGTTGAACCACTTTATGCCGTTGTACTCGTTTGTACCGGTCAGCTCCCATGCAGAAGGACTTTCAACTAAAATCTTAGCGGTGTCGTAAGTTGACTTTGCCTGACTTGCGGCCCCAAAGTTAAAGTCACGGATCTTCATAATGGTAAAGAGGTTGCTTAAAATTTCTTTTGCTTGCGGGGCCTGGATTTCTGCCTTAGACAAAAGCTCTGCAAGTTTCCTGTTGTATCCCCACTTGCGACAATTACTATTACCAGCAGATGAAACTATTGCAAATGCGCTAAGAATTTCAGCGGAAGCTTCATTTGCTACAAGACCTTCGTAAATAAGATTTTCACTTCCAGCTTTTAATGCTGTATTAGAAATCTTATAGCGGGTAGCGGTGCTTGCTATCTGCTTTGCATCAAGTCCCTGTGCTTGTGCTGCTACCGTCAAAAGGTATTCAATTTGTTTGCAGAAGGCATTAAAGCGCTGCAAAGGAGTAGCTGTTGCTGCCTTTTTGCTAAGTCTTTCCTGCTTTTGGTTCTTGGGATTTTCAGTTTTCTCTTCAGCAGCAAACTTTGCTTCAAGCTCGTAGTAGGCAAGGGCATCTTTCTTTGCGGAGGCAAAAATCTCCTTAAGGTTGGGCATCTCCTTGCCCTCAGCTTTAAGAACCAAGGCCGGCGTAAAGATGTCATGCAAGCTAGAAAGAAAGCTAGGACTTGCAAACTTAGCAAGGGCCGCATACAAATCCTTGTACCTATATTCCTGCCAGGCAACTTCAAGATCCTCTGTTCCTGACCCCTGCAAAAGCTCGTGTAATTTTGAATACTTACCTTCCGCAGTGTCAGTTACTTCCTGTATGTCTAGATACACCTGATACTCGAAGCCGTTTAGGGCAAGGAACATACCCTGATTTATAATGTCATCGCATCTTCTTATGTACCATAAGCCGGACTTGTGTTCGCGGAAGATGCAGAAGTGGTCGGCTCCTCCAGTAAGCAAAAGACCCTGGGCCAAGGATCTACTTTGCATAGTAACATCGCTTTCCCCAGAGCCGGTCTTTACCGCGTATTCGCAGGACTGCTTAATCCACCCCTGAGCCCTATCGTACTTGTTGTTATAGAATACAAGAGTACGGTCTTTACCTACTCCGTTTGAGTAAGCAAACACATTTTCATTTACGTGACCATTGTCCCATACATCGTAGAAAAGGAATTCCTCTACGCCTGCAAAGAGGTACCTCTTGTGCATGAGGGGGAATATGTCGTGCCAGTGGCGGTCAACAAGACCTGTGTCGGGGTGCTCGTCGCGGTAGGC
>CAJOQA010000097.1 GCA_905236465.1 uncultured Treponema sp. | reverse complement strand
GACCTTCTATAACTTCCTTTATAAATTCTTTATTCCTACAACCTGTTTCCTTTTTCTTATGCTTTTGGGAGAACGCAAAGAAAATCAGCTGCAAAAGTATCAGGGATTGATTATTGGCGAAGGCATCATCCTTATGTGGATTCTTATTGCTTTGTTCAAGTTTGTTTCTGATAGAGTTCCACAATTTGCAATGCTTTATATTTATGAATACGTTTTCCTCTTTGTATTTGTAATTATTTCTCTGTCTACAGTTAGTGTTCCGTCTGGAAAGGGTATTTTAGTTTCATTCCTTAAATTCTTTGTTTCATATATTTTCCCAGCTTGTGCAGTTGGTGCATTCATTTTCTTCCTGCAGCCAATTCAGGGACAAAATCAGATTGGTTTTATTTTACTCCTGGTACTTGTTTCTGCGGCAGCGGTTCTTTTTGCTCTAAAAAGTGCAGATATAATGTCGCGCAGTTCAAGAATCTATACCGCCGACTATGCAGCTAAACTTGAAAAAGACCTTGCGAGCATTGATTACACCATCGAAATGGATAAGATTACAAGCCGCATGTATGAAATCCTTAAAAACAACCTGGAAACTTCATTTATCAATGTTTATATTGATGATGGAAAAGGAAATTTCGACGTTGCTTATTCATCAAATGGTACAACCGGCAGATGTGAAGTTGACAACTCAATTTTCGATGTTTTGCTGAACATAAATAAATCAGTTGTTGTTTATTCTGAAATTGAATCAGAACATGATATTTCTGCAATCGACATCAACCTTAAAGACTTTTTTGATAAAACAAAATCTGATGCCCTCTTTATTTTGAATGAAGGTCACAACGTACTTGGCTTTATCACACTTGGTAAAAAAATCAGCGGCGACCACTTCAAGAATTATGACTACAATGTATTTACACGCTTGTATTCATACTTCTTCGTATTTGGTTATTATATGCGTAACATTTCAAACAAAGATATTATTGGTACTGTAAACCGAGAAATCCGAATGTCTTCGCAGATTATTACCTCTATTCAGGAAAACATTGACCATGTAAAGAATCCAAAACTTGATACCGGTTATTTGATGGTTCCTTCTCACAACATTGGTGGTGAGTTTATCGATATGATTCGTCTTAACGAAAACCGTCACCTTTTTGTAGTAGGTGACCTTTCTGGAAAGGGTATTGCGGCTTCTATGAATATGGTCATCTTAAAGTCCATCATCCGTACTTACCTTGCAGAAACTCACGACTTTAAAGAGCTTGTCGTAAAGGTAAATACGTTTATTCGTACTTCTTTGCGCAAGGGAACAATTTTTGCCGGACTTTTTGCTTTGATTGATTTTGAAACTGACACAATGTACTACATCAACTGTGGAATTCCAGCTTTGATGATGTATACCCAGGTTTATAACAACGTAATCGAAATTCAGGGTTCCGGAAACGTTCTTGGATTTGTAAAAGATATTTCTTCATTTATTTCTGTAAAAACTACAAAGTTGAATCGTGGTGATATTATTCTTGCATGTACAGACGGTCTTATTCAGTCACACTCTCTTCGTGGTGAACAGTTTGGTAAGGAACGTGTTCAGCAGGCAATTTTGGACAATTCAACTTATCCAGCTCAGCGAATGGCACAGTTTACTTTTGACGGTTTGCTTAAGTTTATGTCAAAAGAAATGGAAGATGACGTTTCTATTCTTGTACTTAAATACGAAAGTTCTATTGGCTATAATGGTGGTGCAGATAAAGAAGAAACTGCTGAGGATTCACTTGGCGATAATTCTACTGAAGCAAAAGATGGTGATATTGTAGAAAATCCTGCTGAAACTGAAGATGCCGCTTTAGAACCTGAAGATAAGCCAATTTTTGAAGTTGCCGACAGCGCAGAAACAGAAGTTCAGACTCAGGATACGCCAAATGCAGTGGAAGAAGAGCCTGCACTTCCAAATGAGGCAGAAAAAACTGAAAATGTTGAGGTAAATGAAGAGGCTGAAAAGGTTGAAAAACCTGCTTTTGATGACCCGGATTTACCGGATGATATGCCTGATTTAAGTGATCTTGATGCTATGATG
>CAJOQA010000096.1 GCA_905236465.1 uncultured Treponema sp. | reverse complement strand
CGGTCTATAATGTCATAAGCAAAATTAAAATCTGGCAAAGAATGAAGGCGACAGTTTTCCTTAAAATCCTTATAATCCTTAAAAGGTCTATCATTTTCTAAAAATAAATGAGAAAGCTCCATTTTTTTTACACTTCCTATCAATAAATTGGGGTAAATCCCGTATTAGTATATCAGTTTCATGGTTCTCTATCAAGGGAGAAAAGCAGAAACTGAAAAAAAGCAATTTTGAATTTTCAAAAAAATCAGTTGACAAAAATGAAATAGTTAGGTATAACTACTTATAGTTAGTTTATACTAACGCGGAGCAAAAAGTTGAGTTTTGATGATGCAATCTTAAGATTTACCATGCCTACCCTCTGTGGAATAAAGCCGTCATGTCTTTTTTCTATGAAAAAAAGTGATGACTTATTGGCTGAAAAAAAAGCTAAATCTGTAGGAAAGGCTTTTAAAACTGAAGGAAAAAAAATTACGGCTATCGTAAAAGAAGACGGCCACGCCCTTTATTTTGTGTACGATGAAAAAGCCTTGGCTGAGCTCTGTGTTAAAAAGCAAAGTTGTATTTACCTAAAGAAAAAGGGCTACCCTGTAGAAAGGGGACAAGAGTTTATTTTGGCGGAACTTTTTTCTAGGCTGAAAAACAGAAGGGACTTTCCCCACGAGGTAGGCCTGTTTTTGGGCTACCCCCTATCTGATGTAATTCAGTTTGAAAAATACAAGGGGGAGAATTTTACCTACTGTGGCTTTTGGAAAGTTTATGGAAATGCAGATAAAGCCATAAGTTTGATGCAAAAATACAAGGACTGCTCTTCCTTCTGCAAATTGAGGTTAGAAGAAGGCAACACAATTTTAGAAACCGTTAGTAAATATAAAAAGACATATGGAGGTCTAAATGAAAAAAGCAATTGTTTACAGCACAACAACTGGTAATACAGAAAAAATGGCAGAAGCTGTAAAAAGCGGAGCTGAAAAATCAGGAGCAGAAGTTATTTACACTACAGCAGATGCTGCAAATGCAGATGAAGTTCTTGCAAGTGATTTGATCCTTTTAGGAAGCCCTGCTATGGGAGATGAGGTTTTGGAAGACAGCATGGAGACCTTCTTTGCTTCAATTGAAGGAAAAATCTCCGGCAAAAAAATTGGAATATTTGGTTCTTACGATTGGGGCGACGGACAGTGGCTTCGCGATTGGGCAGACCGTATAAAGAATTGCGGTGCAACAGTTGTAAACGGAGAAGGTCTTAAAGGTCATCTTGAACCAGAAGCTGATGTCGTAGCTGAATGTGAGGCTCTTGGCTCTTCTTGTTAGCATACCGGACAAGAAGTTCACAATAGATAAAAAGGGGCAAAACTTTTTTTAGCGGCCACCGGTTCTTTTCTGCAGTGTAGCCGGTGGTCGTTTTTTTTTGCTAAAGCAAGCCTCTAAAAACTTGCGCTAGCAAGTTTTTAGAAATATCCATAAGAAGCACATACTTTTTTTAAGAGGTAAAGTAATATGAGTAAATTCAATATTGCAAAAGTTATTGGTAGGGAAATTCTTGATTCTCGCGGAAACCCAACAGTAGAAGTTGATGTTGTTCTTGAAGACGGAACATTAGGTCGCGCTTCTGTTCCAAGCGGGGCATCTACAGGAGAGAACGAAGCTCTAGAGCTACGCGACGGAGACAAGGGACGCTATTTAGGCAAAGGAGTGCAGAAAGCTGTTGCAAATGTAAATACGGTGATTGCTCCTGCCCTTGTTGGTAGCTGTGCATTGAATCAGCGGGCCATAGACAAAAAGATGCTTGCACTTGACGGAACAAAAACAAAGTCAAAGCTAGGTGCAAACGCAATACTTGGAGTTTCACTTGCAGTAGCAAAGGCTGCAGCGAATGCATTGGGACTTCCACTTTATCGCTACATTGGGGGAACAAACACATACACTCTTCCTGTTCCAATGATGAACATCATAAATGCCGGTGCCCACTCTGATGCACCTATATGCTTTCAGGAATTCATGATTCGCCCTGTTGGTGCCCCTTCTTTTAAAGAAGGAATCCGCATGGGAACAGAAGTTTTCCACGCACTGAAATCAGTTTTAAAAGAACGAGGTCTTTCAACTGCTGTTGGCGATGAAGGTGGATTTGCACCTGCCCTTGACGGAACAGAAGATGCACTTTCTACTATTGTAAAAGCGATTGAAAAGGCAGGTTACAAACCTGGTCAAGATGTAAAGATTGCAATGGACTGCGCATCAAGTGAATTCTACAACAAGGATGCAAAAGTTTACGACTACACCTGGAAGGAAGGTTCTAGCGGAAAAAAGAGAAGCAGTGCAGAACAGGCTGCCTATCTTGAAGAGCTAGTCTCAAAGTATCCGATTGATTCTATTGAAGACGGAATGGCTGAATGTGACTGGGAAGGTTGGAAATTGCTTACTGATAAAATTGGCTCAAAATGTCAGCTCGTAGGTGATGATTTATTTGTAACCAATGTTGAATACCTTAAGAAGGGAATTGAAAGCGGCTGCGCTAACTCAATTCTAATAAAGGTAAATCAGATTGGCTCCCTTACAGAAACACTTGACGCTATTGAAATGGCCCACCGTCACGGCTATACTACAGTAACTAGCCACAGATCTGGCGAAACAGAAGATGCTACAATTGCCGACATTGCAGTTGCAACAAATTCAGGTCAGATCAAAACTGGTTCTGCAAGCCGTTCAGACCGCATGGCAAAGTACAATCAGCTACTCCGCATAGAAGAAGAACTGGGAGATTTGGCAGTTTACGGCTACAAGAGACTAAAGTAAACAGGCCCCTATAAAAATTTTCTACCGCAGTTGTATTTTGGACTGCGGTAGGAAAAAAGTACTTGCATTACAAAAAAAAATTTATTATAATACGAATTATAGGAGAGAGAAAAATGAAAAAATTCGTATTTTTAACAATTTTATGTCTTAATACTTTTCTTTTCGCAGAGAAAACCTATTTGTACTTGCCTTTTAGTGAAAGGAATATAGAAGTTTCAAGTTATCTAAAAGAATCTGACACAGAATACTGCGCAAGTAACCTATCACCAGTAAAGGATTTACCCTGGGTCACTGCTGGTGGAAACAACGGTGAAAACTCTAAAATTACGATTAAAAATTGTAATACAAACGAACTATATATTTCCATAGGATTTGTAAAAGAAGGCAGAAATGATTTATACTATAAAAATTCCAGACCCAAAATCGTAAACGTATATTTTACCAATTTGAAGAAAAGTAAATCATATGAATTAAAAGATACTCCTGAACCGCAAAAAATAGTCCTTTCAGACACCCAAAGCAATTTGGGAACAATAGAACTAACATTTCCTAAAGTTTATGAAGGAACAAAATACAAAGATTTATGCATAAATTTTCTTTCACCAAAAAGAGAAGTTAAAGACGAAAAAGTATATAGTGGCTTGCAAAAAATCAATAAAGAATTGCAAGATAAAAAATGCTATGTAAGGATTCTTCCCACAGATGTAGAAGCTTGGCGACCGGGGGAAAAATTCCTAGGTTGTCCCATTGAATCAGAAGTCCTTTTTAAATATTCTCACTGTGAAGATTTTGTAAGAGAATTGGGGGATTGCATTGGTGTAGACAGACTTTTATTTGAGAAATACATTTTCCCTGAATTTAAGAAGAACAATATAGAAGCAAAAGACATACAGTATGAAGAATACGAAGATATTGTAACTAGCGTGACATTCACTATTTCTTCTGTAAAATATTGCATGGGTATATGGATATATACCGAGGACTACTTGCTAATTGATTTCTTTATAAAATGAAAGTTTTGTGAAGATATGGAGCTAACAGTGAAAAAATCTTTGGTTTTACTTTTTTTGGCCTTTATTGCCCTTCCTGCTTTTTCCCAAGAAATTAATAAAAATGGTAACACCATAATTGAGAGGTTCAGCCCTCCACCTGGCTATGAAAGGATTCATGTTGATTCAAATTCTTTTGCTGACTATTTGCGAATTTGTCCATTAAAGAAATATGGCTCCCCTGTGCTATTATATAATGGACAGGAAAAAAGAAATAAAGTACATGTTTCTGTTTTTGATATGCCCCTTTTGTCTGCGGATCTTATTCAATGTGCGGATCAGTAATTAAATTACGCGCCGAATACCTATACAGCCAAAAACGATTTTCAGAAATAAAATTTTATATCACCAACGGCATGCTTGTTCCTTTTGAAAGATATAGCAACGGGGAAAGGGTTATTGTCGCAGGAAATGATTCAGTCTGGAAATCCGGATTCAAAAAAGAAACTTCAAGAGAAATCTTTGACGAATATTTAAAACTCATCTATTCTTATGCAGGTACTTATTCTTTGTCAAAGGCAGGTAAAAAAATCATGTTGCTTGGGCAAAGCTATGAGGAAATCAGCCCCTGGTATTACGTTAGCGATGATATATTGGAAACTCAGGGATGGACTTTTAAGAAAATATGGAAAATGCTGTTTATGTGGAGTTCAGAATCAAAATTTATTGATTGCTAGCCATTTGAAGCCTTGGTCAAAAAGTGATAAAAAAGAAAAACTTGATATAGAAAATGGATTGTTATTATGCCCTAACCATGACAAACTCGTTGATAGTGGTTTCATCAGCTTTGACAATAATGGCTGTATCCTGATTTCCGACAAGTTATCAGGAACAGATAAAATATTTATGAATATAAGAAGTGATGCAAAGATTGAAGTTACAGAAAACAATGCCCCTTATATTTCATACCACAGGCAGAATGTGTTTAAGAAATAACCCAATGATGAAAAATAGTAATGCTCGGCATAATTGTTACATTAGTGATTAACAATAAACAGGAGTCGTCATGAAAGCCGAATTTGATGAAATAAAAAAACGTTTGGATGAAATCATTAAATTTGTAATTAGAGAAAATGCTGATAATGCAAATGCAAAGCAATTTTTTGATGTAAAAGCACCACTTCATGTGGGAAAAATCACAAAACCTGTCGTTATGCTTTCCCGCCTCATGCAGATTTTTGATGACCCTCTAGACTTTTCATCTTGTATTGAATTCAACTTTAAGAATCTTAAAGACTTAATGGGAGATGAGTTTATCAAAGCAAATGCCGATATTATTACTGAAACAGAGTACGCCCCTGCGGTGTACTTTCGTAAATGAGGAATAACCCCATGTCCCACATCTCACGCGACATTTTCCGTGCAATCTATGAAGGCAAGTGGCTTTATCTTGAATATCGAAACGTAAAAGGGGAGTTGACGCGCTATTGGTTCGGG
>CAJOQA010000095.1 GCA_905236465.1 uncultured Treponema sp. | reverse complement strand
TGTTTTGCTTATTCTTTTTGGGAACTCTCCTGAATCAACTTTTTTTTCAAGCCATGCGCAAGTAGAATAAAGCTTAGCAATTGTACTTTTACCAGTTGCCTGATTTCCGCAGATAACTGTTACAGGGGAAATTTCTAAAAAGCCGTCGTTTTCTGAAAATCCGTTCCGAATTGGTCCAAAGTTTCTAATCTTTAATTTTGCCATTATCTAAACCCTTCTAAACTATTCTGTCATACCACTGTGTCATTGAAAGACACTGTATTTATTTTTCTTCAAAAGAAACTATATCGCCAATATCACAGTTTAAGGCTGAACATATCTTTTGAAGACTTTCCATTGAAACAAATTCGCCTTTATTAAGTTTTGCCAGTATGTTCGTAGAGATTCCGGCAAGAGGGATTAAATCCGTTTTGTTCTTAATTCCTTTTTCTATCAGGCGTATCCAAAGTTTTCTGTAATCTACTTGCATATTAAACAGATTATACCACACTTATTGGAAAATATGTTAAAAAATATCACGATTTCTGAAAAAAATATTTGCATATTACTAATCTCCATGTTATCCTTCGTCTATGGATAGCCCATTCCACACACTGCACCCTCGCCTTTCCACAGACAGCGGAACTGTCGTTTTATACACAGCGGATTTAGTAATATTCACAAATTGTAAATTATTTTGATATTTTAGTATTGACACTATATAATATCTGTGATATTCTATAAACAAGTTGGAAGGGTAGGCGGAAGTAGCAAACCGCCTTACATCTAAAAATCCTACGGTAAACGCCGTGTAAAACTGGTAGGTAAATATGGCTACAGAAATCGCAAAGTTTCTAAGAAAGTTGCGCATTGACAACGACCAGAGCTTAGGCGATATGGCAGATAAGATTGGTCTTTCTGCCGCTTATCTTTCGGCTATCGAAAACAAACATCGTGAAGTTCCGGAAGATATTAAGGAGAAACTCTATAAGGCTTACAACCTTACAGATGCACAAAAGTTTGAGTTTGCGCGACTTGTTGCAGAGTCAAGACAAAAGGTCGTAATCGGCCTTTCGGCTGTTCAGGATAAAGAACTTTTACCTGAATATGTGGATACAGCTGTTATGTTTGCACATGACCTGTCGCAAATGAACAGAGAGCAGCTTGCAGCAATAAAGGATTGTCTGCAAAGAATTAAATCGGAAGCTGTGCCTATGTAACACATGGAGGTTTATCACATGGCAGATCAGATTTCAGTGGTTGGAACAGTCATCTTGATGATGATTGTGGATTTTAAGAAGATGGCGGTTGAGTTCAAAAAGTTTTTCGGACTCGACTCTACACAAATGTTTCCAGCATTGAGCATTGCAGAAAACAAACTTTGCCAGGCTGACGCACATTTTGAGTTTAATGTCATTCCTGATGCTGAATGGACTTGCAAAAACAGCGTTCAGGCATACTACAAGCATTGTAAAAACCGGCATGAAATTTGCATCAAAGAATCTGTTTACGACAAAGCTCGTAACGGTGACCGCGGTGCGCTCTATTCGATTGCACATGAAATCTCGCATTGGGGTCTGATCAACTACTTTAATATAAACCTTGGTGTTCAGGAATTTGAACAACTTGATCCGGTTTCAAGAGTTGTTTTAATGAACATTCATGAGAACATAGCAGATTTGCTTACATCTCTGCTTGTGTTTAGTGAAGAAGAACTTCTAAACGCACAAAGCGCAGGAGATTTGGATTTTAGCTCGTGTATGAGCAAAGATCAGGTATCTCTTGCGCTCTTTTATTGTCAGAACCACCAGATTTTGACAGAAAACTTTATTAATAAGATTGTGCCACAGTTTATGGCTCAAAATAAACAAACTGAATTACAAAGGAGGATTGGTTAAATGGTCTATGGGCAAAAAAATAAGCTCCCGTTTAATTGGCGTTAAACAGAAGCTTTGCATAGATTCTATAGTAGAACCCAAAATTAATTAGTCTATTTTACTATAAATCTATGCTCCCTGTCAAAGACTTTTTTTTCTTGGTAGCAGTGCTGTAAAAATCTGGATGCTCTGCTGCTAGAGTTTTTGGTCTCCCCCGTTCCGTTGTGTGCGGCTTTGACAACAATCTTAATTATATATAGGAGCATAGACCGTTATGGCTACTACAACATTCAAAAATGCAGACAGCATCTTAAGCGTGACTCTGCGTAAAAATCAGTTCTCTACAGATGAGAATTCATTCATTGGACGTGTAACAAGAAACACAGTAACTCTTGAAAACTTGATTGCTTCAATCACAGAAAAGAATGCAGGCGTTAGCCCTTACATGATTCAGCATGTTGCAAATCTTTTGGGAGATGAAATGCTTACAGCCTGCCAGAATGCAAAAGCTGTGGATGTTCTTGGTCTTGGCACAATGTACATCAGCGTTGCAGGAAGTATCTCAGGCGAAAATCCTGGTGAATCAAGTATTCCAGGATTCAAACTGAACTTTACTCCAAGCACTCGTGCACAGGAAGCGGTGGACAGCCTTAAGGTTGATAAGGTTATCATTGCAGACTCAAGCCCTACAATCGACAGAATCATCAACACCTTTAATCAGAACGAAGAACGCAATCTGTTAAAGGGAAAAGGCGTTCGCATTACAG
>CAJOQA010000094.1 GCA_905236465.1 uncultured Treponema sp. | reverse complement strand
TTAAAAATGCCGGTCCGCGACATCCGTAAGCAAATAAACGGAAAACACATTGCTATGGTCTTTCAAGATCCCATGACTTCGCTTGATCCTACCATGAGCATTGGCAGACAGATTACCGAAGGCATGATTTACCACTACAAGACCCCAAAGGCTCAGGCCTATGCAAAGGCAATAAAGCTCTTAAGGGAAGTGGGCATAACCGATGCAGAAAAAAGGATGAAAAACTACCCCCACCAACTTTCTGGTGGAATGAGACAGAGAATTGTTATAGCTATAGCTTTAGCTTGTAATCCTGACCTTCTTATTTGCGATGAACCTACAACAGCCTTGGACGTAACAATTCAAGCTCGCATATTGGACTTAATCCGCAAGATACAAAAAGAAAGGGGACTTAGCGTTATTTTCATAACCCACAATCTTGGCGTTGTCGCAAAAGTTGCCGACTATGTAAACGTAATGTATGCAGGAAAGATTGTGGAGAAGGGAACAGCTGACGAAATATTTTTTGATCCCCGCCATCCCTACACCTGGGGACTTCTTTCTGCTATGCCGGACTTAAATACCTCAAGTTCCCGCCTTTACACCATACCAGGCTCACCGCCAAACCTCCTGCATCCCCTACCAGGCGATGCCTTTGAAAGCCGTAACATTTATGCCTTGAATATAGACCGCCGCCTTGAGCCCCCTATGTTCAAGGTTACAGATACCCACTACGCCGCAACCTGGCTACTTGACCCCAGGGCTCCCAAGGTTGAAATGCCACAAGAACTAAAAGACAAAATTGAATCTATGAAAAGGGAGGCTGCTTCTTATGCTAAATAATTCACAAGCGCAAGAGCCCCTGCTGCAGGTTGACAATCTTAAGCAGTATTTCAGGCTTTCTTCAAGCTATACCGTAAAGGCTGTAGATAACGTGTCTTTTAAACTATACCCTGGGGAAACCTACGGGCTTGTGGGCGAAAGTGGCTCAGGGAAAAGCACAATCGGCAGGTCAGTGATCCGCCTTTATAATCCCACCGGCGGGACAATCAAATTTGATGGCCGTGATATTTCTGCAAAAATGACAAGGGCTGACCAAAAATTCTTGCGCACAAACATGCAGATGATTTTTCAAGACCCAATGGCCTGCTTAAACCCCCGCAAGAAGGTTGGTGAGATTATTGGTGAAGGCCTAGATATACATCACATGTATTCCTCTAAGGCTGAAAGGCAAGAAAAAATCCAGAAAATCCTTTCTAAAGTAGGACTTGCCCCCGAGCACATAGATCGCTACCCCCACCAGTTTTCAGGTGGTCAGCGGCAGCGGGTTGGCATTGCCCGTGCCCTTATCCTAAACCCCAAGCTTATAATTGCGGACGAATGTATAAGCGCCCTTGACGTTTCCATTCAGGCTCAGGTTGTGAACCTTCTGAAAGACATCCAAAAGGAAAGCGGAATTTCCTACCTTTTTATTGCCCACGATTTAAGTATGGTTAAATATATAAGCGACCGGATAGGGGTCCTGCATTTGGGCCACTTGCTTGAAACAGGTACCACAGAAGAAATATTCTCCCGTCCGGTTCACCCCTACACAAAAAGCCTGATGTCTGCCATTCCCCGTCCTAATCCCGCAGTGGAAAAAGTCCGTGGCATAGAAACCTACAATTATGCCACGAGCGGAATAGATTATAACTTTGGCAGCCCCCATTTAATAGAAGGAAGTCATTGGGTTTTGTGCACGGACGACGAATTTGACCGTTGGGTCGGCAGGGTGTAGAAAATATCTGGCAGTTAGGGTATATTTAAGTGATGAAAAAAATTTTACCCTTTCTCTTTTTTATTTTTGTCGCCCTTCTTACTCTTTGCTTGATCTGTAGGGTTTTTCCTACGAATTCAGCTGATGTTAAGGAAAATAACAATGTCTACAAGGCTTTTGCCATGGACAGGGAATTATTTTTGCATCAGAAGGACAATGACTGTGCCTCCTATACTGCAATGGCAGTAATATCCGTCCTTAAAAATCAGGATGTAAATCCAGTCCGCCTGTCAGAAGAAATGATGTGGCGGAGCAAGGGCGGGG
>CAJOQA010000093.1 GCA_905236465.1 uncultured Treponema sp. | reverse complement strand
TTCTTCTGTTATAAAAGATTGCATAAATCTTGGCAAAGACTTAGAGGAGGTGAATGAGAAGCTAAACGATAAAGGTCTTAAGCTCTTAGGTGACGTGCTTAACTAGTTTATAAAAATAGGGCGATGTTTTGTCCGCTACCTCAATATGACTTTTGGGAGAGCTAGGTAGACCTAGAAACAAGTTCTGGGTGACGAGTGGTTATCTGAGGTGACGGAGATTCATCAGGGAAAACTTGGGATAGGGTGTTTTATGCCCTCAGTATGGAATTTATACAGTAAAATAGTATAAATATTCAAGAAAGTGTTGAATTTTATAGTTTTTTACTGTATTATAACTTAAACTCTTTGCAGAAGATGTAAGGGGAAATATTGTTAGGTTGATAGGCTGTCTTAATAATCTTGACACTATCCAATCTAATAAAAATAAAATCTTAGGAGAATTCTATGAAAAAATGGGTTAAGGCTGTAATATCAGTTACACTTTTTGCTGGGCTTTTTGTAGGTACTGCATTTGCTGCAGAAACAAAGAAAACTTCTGACAGTGGACTTGGAAAGTATGGAAAACTGACTATTGGCTATGCAACAGGTGGTGCTGATGCAGAGTGGGATTTTGGAGAGGGATCAAAGTTTAATACAGTCATCTATTATTCTGGTTTTGAAGTTGTACCTACATTTGGAATAGAATTCCCTGTTACAGCACTAGAAGAAAAGAAGATGAATCTTGCTTTGGAAGGTTCTATAGGTCTTACTTTTGGAGGTGACAGTGCAGGTGCTTATGAAAGCAGTACAATAGTCATTAATCCTGGTGTTATGGGAATTATAAACTATCACTTTGATAACTTACCAAAACTTGTTCCGTATGTTGGTCTTGGTTTTTCTGTTCCTATTCAATTGGTTTCTGTTGAATATACATATACTTCAACTGAAACTGATAGTACGGAAGTTGGTTTTAAAATCAATACTTTATTCGGAGCACGGTATGATATCAATGATAAATTCAGTGCGCTTGGCGAATTTGGGCTAGGGATATTCGGTGTATTCTCATGGGCAATTAGAGCTGGCGTTTCATACCACTTTTAATAAAAACTAATTTTTCTTCGATAGCAGGCAATTTTAGCTTGTCTGCTATTTGACTTTATTAGATGTTTCATTAGCTACGCTACCTCAACATGACTTTTGGAGAGGTAGATAGACCCCCGAAACAAGTTCGGGGTGACAGGGATTTGTGCAGGGGGATTTATGTTTTGTAAGAATTGTGGGGCGGAGTTAAAGGCTGATACAAAGTTCTGTACTGCATGTGGGAGCAACCAGGAGGTAAAAGAAGTAGATGTAGCTTCGTTTGATTTTCATTCATGGATTGTAGAAAATTCTCTAGAAGCTTATGAAGAGATTTTACAAAGTCAGGATTTAAATAGCTTGGAAGTTCTTGTCTCTCTTACTCCTGAAGATTTAACAAATCTTGGTATTGATACTATAGGAGCTAGAAAAAAATTCTTGAATGCTATTCAAAATCTAAAGACCTATGACAAGACTAATACCTACAGTTCAACAAAAGAGAATATTTCAGAATCCTCTGACATTCCTACTAGATGCCCCCGTTGTGGAAACTTTTGGGGCAAGGATACGGAAACCTCTGGGGCTGGCAACACTTTAGGTAAGGCCGTTGTTGGAGCTTTGCTTTTAGGACCGATAGGAGCGGTAGGTGGCGCGGCCTTTGGCAATAAAACTATTGTTTATTCTTGCAGAAAGTGTGGTTTTACAAAGGAATATAAAAGTTCCATTGTGAAAGGTGCTGCAAAGGAAATAAAAAAAATCTTCAAATAACATAAGGAGAAATGGTATGTTTTGTAAAAGTTGCGGAAAGGAAATTGAAAATGGTGTAAGGTTTTGTCCTGAATGTGGTGCTACTTTGCAGGAAAGTGGAATACCCCAGTGGCATGATAATTCTGCTTCTAAAAGCAATGTATCTTCTAAGAGTAGGCTTGTGGCATGCTTACTTTCCTTTTTTGTTGGCTGGTTAGGTATTCACCGCTTTTATGTTGGTAAGGTTGGAACTGGTATTTTGCAGATTTTACTTTGCTGGTGCCTTATAGGAGAGATTTGGGCCCTTGTCGATTTTATTTTTATAATTTGTGGAAAGTTTACGGATAGTGAAGGTAAGATAATTTCTAGGTGGGACGTGTAGAAAATCCTTGTGCTTTCTTTTGTTTTTAGCAGGGATGATTTTTTTCACATCTTTGAGTAGACTTATTATTATTGCAGCAGAAGGAACTTTTTTGGGATTCTTTGAGGATAAGTATGCCACTGATTCCGTTTATAATAGGTATTCAAATAATGCACCTTGTATTATGGATCGGAGCAGGAACAGTTACTAAAGACTTTCTATAAATAAATATGCTTTTGGCGTAACAAATCTAGCTATAAAGTTGCATTGCAATTAAAGGGCATTAGGGATTCTATGTAGGTAACAACAGTTTGAGGGTAAAATAAATGAAAAAAAGAATAATTGTTTTGTATCTTGTGTGTACTTTTTGCACTTTACTTTTTGCGCAGGAAAATAAGATGGTGCTTGTTGAAGGGGGAACCTTTCAGATGGGGGATGCAAGTTTGTCGGATGCTCCTGTTCATACTGTTACGGTTAGCAGTTTTTATATGAGTAAGTATAAGGTTTCCCTTGACGAATACGGAAGCCTCATGGGTGTTTGGCCAATCAACTACAATGGTGGAATTGTTTGGAACACACCTGCCCCTGCATCTGAATACG
>CAJOQA010000092.1 GCA_905236465.1 uncultured Treponema sp. | reverse complement strand
CCAATTTTGCACGAAGCATAATAATTCTAGAATATACTATACTTTTTAATTTTAGTCAATTTTCTTGAAAAAGTTCTGTAGCTCACCCCCTCTTGAAAATATTTTTTATTCATTACATAATAGCACCATGAAGAACGAACACAGAAAGGATGTGCGCTACGAAGACAGTGGCCGCGTTGAGGCTAAATCTTTGTGTGCCCTACCCGGAGTGCTTGACGACATAAGTATTTCTGGATGCAAGGTGCGTTTTCCCCTACCAATAGAAGTTGATATGGATAACGACTACGACCTAAAAATGAATATTCCTCATACAGATTTTTTACCGGTTTTACGGCTGACTGGCAGGCCCCAGTGGAAAAAAAGGGTTGGAAGCCAAACTCAAGTGGGATTCGCATTTTTATATTCTCCAGGAACACCTGCTCTTAACAAATATATAAATCATCTTAAGTCATCTTCGACTGATTATAAACAGTCACTTGCACTTTTGCTAAATGCCAATGCAATTTTTGTAAAATAGGGGAACTTGTGTCAGAAGATTTACTAGATGGCATCACTATAAAAAGGCTTCCTGGCAAGGTATTTCTTCCCTTTCCGGATCAAGAAGAAATGCTTAAAGCAGAATTAAAAGATAGATTCAATTCAGATGCAACTTCTAAAATCCAGGCGGGAAATTTAATTTACAAAGAGGATTGGACCGGCCCCCTCCCCTATTGGGCTTCAACTTGTATGTTGGAACCCTTTTTACTTTCAGGGCTTTCCATAGGGAAGGCTGCCGCAAGCCTAAAAAAACTTCAAAGGTCTTGGGCCCCCTACTCATTTACTTCCTATAGGAGAATGGCTTTAATTCAGGAAAAACTGCCCTATATTCCCCTAAAGGAAAGGGATTTCCCTGTAAATATACCAAACAGCCAAATGGGTCTTTGGACTTTATTGGACAATGATACCCTACTCGCCTCTGCAAAGACTTCATCTCCCCTGCCATTGGGGCTTTTAACCCTAAAGGAAGACCACGAAAACCCGCCAAGTAGGGCTTACCTAAAGGTTCAAGAAGCGCTTACGTTAGCAGCTTTTTACTTTAATATTCCCCTACCAGGAAAAGGCAGTCACTGCTTTGAGGCAGGAGCCTGCCCTGGGGGTTGGACCTGGGTTCTTGTAGGACTAGGCGCACAAGTTCTTGCGGTGGACAGAGCCCCGCTTGCGCAAAGCCTTATGAAAAATCCGCTCGTAACCTTTATGACGCACGATGCCTTTACCCTTGATCCTGCAATCTTGAGTGAGTCTGGGAAAATAGACTGGGTTTTTAGCGATGTAATCTGTTACCCGGAAAGGCTTTTGTCTTGGGTAAAAAAATGGATTGAATACAGTAACCCAAATATGATTTGCACTATAAAAATGCAGGGGCAAATCAATTGGTCCCTAGTCCAAGACTTTGCGGACATTCCACAAAGCAAGGTTTTGCACCTGCACTATAACAAGCACGAACTGACTTTTATTCACAAGGGAAGCCTATAACAGGTTATTTATTTCGTCAAGGGTATACGGGGTATTCTGGTAGACGTAATAATTCAGCCAGTTTGAATAGAAAAGATGGGCGGAACTTCTCCATTTTGAATGGACTGTCAGGTTGGGATTGTTGTTAGTAAAATAGTTTTCCGGCATATCAATATTCAAGCCCTTTTCCAAGTCCCTGCGGTATTCGTTTGCAAGGGTGTCGGCATCATATTCAAGGTGGCCGGTCATAAATATTGACCTGTTGTCAGCAGACTTTGCAAGTGTAGCCCCTGTGATGGGGGAATCAGCTAAGAGACAAAGATCGCTGTGGGCCTTTATATCATTTTGGTCTATCCACGTGTAGCGGGAAGTTGGGACTGGAAAAAAATCATCAAAACCACGTGTTAGGGGATCTGTTGGCGATAAGAGGCGGTTGTAGTAAATGCCTGAAAACTTTTTTTCAGACAGGTGTTTGTCTATTCCGTAAAAGTGATAGAGACCGGCCATAGCCCCCCAACAGATAAAAAGCGTGCAAAAGACATTTTTCTTTGAATAGTCCATGATTTTGCATAGCTCTTCCCAGTAGTCAACCTGTTCGTAGGGGAGCTGCTCTACTGGGGCTCCGGTTATAATCATTCCGTCAAATTTTCTCTTTATAACCTCGTCGGAAGAAATATAAAAACGTTCAAGGTGGTCATGTCCTGTGTGCATGGAAACATGCCCCGCAATCTGTACCAGAGAAATATTTATTTGCAGGGGGGTATTGCCCAAAAGCCGCAGCAACTGGGTCTCGGTCACTTCTTTTGTGGGCATGAGGTTGACTATTGCTATTTCAAGCGGGCGGATATCTTGGCAAGAAGCCCTGTCGCTGGTCATTACAAAAATGTTTTCATCTTCGAGAACCTGGCGGGCTGGTAAATCTGCATCTATTTTTATTGGCATATTTTAGTCCTACGAGGCTATTTCAAAAGGGCAAGTTGTCTGAATCTGCTTGCACCCAAGCGATTTCAGCAGCTAGCTTTTGACACTTTTGAACTGGCTCCTACAAATAAATTCAGGGACCGCCTAAAAACTGAAGTTTTTCGAGGCTCCCTGTATGTATATAGTAGCAAAAATCCTTTATTTTTGCTATACTTTTTGCTATGAAAATGAAAGTTGATAGGAAGGCTGCTTTAAAAAAACTTAAAAACCTAGTACTCAATTCAAAAGCAGAGGTAGAAGGCTTTAGGAATAATTTTGAAAAAGTTTTAGAAAGTCCCTTTCTTCCCAATCAGGCAGAAAAAGAAGAGGTTAAAAAAGGGGGAATAGACTGCTATTTTATAACCCCAGAAATATATTCTTCGAATAAAATAATTTTTTACATACACGGCGGTTGCTTTGCGGCTGGTTCCCGCAAAAGTTACCAGGCTTTTTGTGCAAGCCTTGCGACAAGTTCTTCTAGCAGGCTTTTACTCCCTGAATTCCGCTTACCCCCATCCCACCCCTTCCCCGCCTCAATTGATGATGTGGAAAATGCCTTTCGGGCCTTATACTCTGAGCAAGAGCAAAGGGAGGATGGGCTTTCTTCAAATATATACATAGCTGCTGACGGTAGCGGGGCTTCCATAGCTTTAGCCCTGCTTTTTAGGCTCGGGGAGGCCGCAAAGGACATGGTGCAGGGTCTGCTTCTATTTTCTCCCTGGCTAGACCTTTCTGACGAAAGCCCTGTAATGACTAAAAAAAGCGCGGATGAGATATTGTCTTATGAGATTTTGGGTAAGGCTGTTGACCTTTACACCTATAACTCTAATACGAGCAACCCCTTCGTTTCTCCCCTTAGGGCAAAGGTTGAAGACTTTAGAAACTTTCCGCCGGTTTTTATTCAAGCAGGGGAAAAGGAAATGCTTTTGCAGCAGGTAGCTCTTTTTGACACAATCCTTGATAGGGCTGGAGTTGACTGTACAATAGATGTATGGCCAAACATGATGTTCATGTTCCAGTTTGCTGATGAATATTTAGCAGAATCCCACCTTGCGGTTGAAAAGGCAGGGCTTTTTATAAAAGAGAAAAAAGAAAGCGATGCTGAAGAGGAAAAAGAGAGAATCCGGATAATGAAAAAAAATAATATTGCGCTGGAGTAAAGGGGTAGCCTACAGGGAAGCTTCTATCAGTTTTAGGGCAGCGGAATATTTTTCATTGCTGTCTGTAACGGGGGGGAGCCAATTAATTTCTACTCCCTTGCGCTCCATGCCCCGAAACCAGGTTTCCTGCCTCTTTGCAAAATGGCAGATTTCACGGTACAAGACTGCTTCCATCTGATCTCTAGACATTTTTCCCTCTAAAAAAAGACTCAAGTACCTGTACTCAAGACCTAGTTTTTCAAGCCTTTCCCAAGAAATGCCGCTTTTATGAAGATTCTCAACTTCTTCTATCATGCCATTTTTTAAGCGCAGGTCTAAGCGGATTTTTATATTTTTCCTTAAATCTTCACGGGGAAGGCTGGTCCCTATTATAAGGGGGCGTATATCAGGCCGCTTGGGCATAGCATCCCTTACTTTTTGGCAGTCAGGGCTTTTCATAAAAACTTCTATTTCTATTGCCCGCTCAACCCTGTCGCGGAGGAGGAGGTCACTTTTGTTGTGCAGGTTAGGCTTTAGGGATAAAAGCCATTGGTCTAGCTGCTCAAGGGACATTTCCTGCATCTGCGCTCGCAAAGTGGTATTGGTTGGGACTGGAACAAAGTCATAGCCCCTGATTACAGCATCTAAGTACATGCCTGTTCCGCCAACTACAAAGGGAACTTCTACCTTTACCAAATCAGTGAAAACTGAATAAAAGTCTTCCTGATATTTGAAGGCGTTGTATTCACTTGAAAGATCAGCTATGTCAATGAGGTAGTAGGGAATTTGAACGGATGTAGAAGAACCATTGGGATTCTTTACAGTTAGGGTGTAGTCTGCTAGGTCCTTGCCACTGCCTATGTCCAAGCCCCTGTACACTTGGCGGCTATCAGCTGAAATTATACTTAAACCAAAATGGTAAGCTAAGCGGACTGCCAAGGCAGTTTTTCCTACAGCGGTGGGACCTAAAAGGACTAAGCAGTTGTACTTACTTTTCATAGGCTATAAAACCCTGCAAATAGCGCATTTTAAGTATTCACTTCTGGGGTAGCCCAAAAGCAGGGGGTGGTCGGGCCCCGCTCCCCTTTTTTCTAGAACCTGAACCTTTTTGTGGCTGTCTTTTGCAGCATGGGTCAGCATAGAATAGAAGGTCGGCTCGTCAAAGTAAGCAGAGCAGGAGCAGGTAACCAGGATACCGCCTTCTTTTAACAGTCTCATTGCCCGCAGGTTGATTTCTTTATAGCCACTGTAGGCCTTTTGGATTTGTTTGGCGCTTTTTGTAAAGGCGGGAGGATCCAAGATTATAACATCAAACTTTTCCCCCTGAGCCTCATAATCTTTAAGCAGGTCAAAAACATCAGAGCAAAGGGCCTTCATCTGAGAAGAAAGACCGTTTGCTTCTATATTCTTTTTGACAAGCTCAACTGCTTCAGGTGAAATATCTACAGAAATAACTTCTTTTGCCCCAGCTTTGGCGGCATTAAGACCAAAGGCTCCCGTGTGGGTAAAGGTATCAAGAACCCTTTTTCCGTGGCAGTAGGAAGCGGCCCGTTGCCTGTTAAACTTTTGGTCAAGAAAGTAGCCTGTTTTTTGCCCATGTGCAATATCAACGTTTAGTTTTATTCCGTTTTCTTCTATTAAAATGCTTTCATTTCTAGGGCTACCAATCCAGCCGGACTTTTGCTCTAAGCCTTCTTTTTCGCGGACTGCGGCATCACTTCTTTCGTACATGCCCCACGGTTTGCAAGTTTCTTTTAAGGCTTCAAGAATTTCTTTGCGGAAAACCTCACAGGCTAGGGCCAAGAATTGGACTACCAGGTAGACTTTTTCTTTTCCTTCTGAAATATCAATATAACGCTCAACTATAAGACCAGGGATAAAATCAGCTTCACCAAAAATAAGGCGACAACTTTGGCTAGCTGTAAAATTCAGGCCCCTGATATTTACCGCATCGCGCACCTTCTTTGCCCAATAAGAAGCGGTATCTTCCATTATTTGGTCTGCATGATCTGAACCTATAAAGCGGATACTTATTTTTGAAGTTTTATTGAAAATTCCGCTCCCAAGAAAGGCCCCCTTATTGCTATAAACTTCTACAGGGCTTCCGCTTTGAACCTGAGCCTCTGCTAAAGGAGTGTTTTTTACACCAGAGCCGTCCTTGGCATTCCACTTTACCGAATGTATTTCATTGTCAAAAACCCAAGGAAAACCTTGGGAAATTTCTTGTTCTTCTTTGCTTTTTAGAATTATATGAGGAAAATTGTTCATAGCCTTCAATTATACTGAAATAAGAAAGTGAAGGCAACTGTCTAAAATCTCATGAAAAAACCTGAATTTTACCTGCTAGCCAAGGAAGTTTTCAACTGCTTTAATGATATCCTTTAAGGGGTTATACATGCGGCGGGTCATGGGTACGCTATTAGTAAATTCCTTACCGTAGCGTTTTTCTACTATGCGGCGGTCCAAAACGATTATCACTCCCCTGTCGTCGCCCCTCCTGATAAGGCGACCGAAGCCCTGGCGGAATTTTATTACGGCCTGCGGTACGCTCAGCTCCATAAAGGGGGACCCGCCTCTTTTTTCAACAGCCTCTGCCCTGGCGGCAAAAACGGGGTCGTTGGGAACGGCAAAGGGTAGCTTTACAATTATCACCTGGCTTAAAGAATCTCCTGGAACGTCTACTCCCTCCCAAAAACTGTCGGTAGCATACAAGACGCTGCACCGATCATTTCTAAAGCGTTCAAGCAGGCGGAAGCGGTCATCGTCTCCCTGCCGTAAAAGAGTTATCCCATTGGAATTTAGGATGTCAAAGGTTGCATTGCAGGCGTTTTTAAGGCTTTCGTAACTGGTAAAAAGAACTAAGGTCCTTCCCTTTGCAGCAAGGATCAAGCGGGGCAGGGTGTCCTCTACATAGGACTGAAAATCAGGGGAATCTGGGAAGGGGGCATCACGGGGGACTGCAAATATGGCTGCCTGCTTGTAAGGAAAGGGAGAGTCAAAAACTCCGCTAAGGAGCCGATCCTCTTCTAAAAATGATATGCCGGTTCTTCTTTCCCAGTAGCGAAAGCTGGTTCCGGTCCTGATTGTCGCACTAGTGCAGACAACGGATGTCATTGGCTCAAAAACACCGGAATTCATTAAGGGGGCAATGTCTAAGGGGGTTGCGGAAAATTGTGTGTACACGAGGGCTTCCTCCCCCTTTTTCTTTGCGGGCAGCCGCTGGGCTTGTAGCCAAAAAACGGTATCAGGGTGCTCGTTCCAAGAATAGAAGTTTTTACAGAGGATTGCAAAATCTTCTAGCCGCCGTAAAATCGTTTTACTTTCCCAAACGCAGGGCATGTCTAGGTCGTCATCGCTTAGGTTTTCAATAATCTCCCCAAGCTCCCCTGTAAATTTTCCCAAGGCTTCGTGCAATTTCTTTATGCAATTCAAGGTCTTACTAAATTTCTCGAAGTTTTCTTCATGGACCCTGGCATTACTGCTATTGTCTAGTTCTATTTGTGACTGAAGGTCCAAATCAAGAAGGATCTCTTTGATTGCAGAAACACCGCCGGAAGCTTTTCCTATAAGGCCGTCTGTATTGGCAAGGCTTGCTACTTGAACAAGAAAACCCGCAAGGCTTCCCTTGTAGGTTCTATAAAGGAGGTTCAGCTGCTTGTTGATTTTTAACCTTGTAAAAGATTCAGAGAAAAAACTTGTGGCAGAATCCTCTATTCCGTGGGCTTCATCAAAGACAATCCGACGGTAAGGGGGAAGAACAGCAGCATCTTCATAGCCTACCCCGTTCATCCGGCTTTCTATGTCTGCAAAAAGCAGGTGATGGTTTACTACTAAAAGGTTCGCATCCGAAGCTTCTTTTCTAACCTTCATTACAAAGCAGTTTTCCCTATGGGGGCATCGCATCCCCATGCAGGCATCGCTTTCGCTGTTTACCCGAGTCCAAAGGGAATCTGCTGGCATAAAAGCAAGGTCACTTCTACTTCCAGTGGGGCTTGACTTTGCCCAAGAATAAATCTTGTCTAATGTTTCTGTGTCTTCGCTAAAAAGTTCCCGCTCGGTGCTGGCATCCTCTAAGCGACGAAGGCAGACGTAATTTTGCCGCCCCTTTACGAGCACGGCTTTTAGGCTTTTTAATCCTGTTATTTTTTTTGCAGCAGGAATATCTTTTTCAAAAAGCTGCTGTTGTAGGTTTATTGTTCCGGTAGAAAGCACAACCCTTTCTTTGTTTTTCATGGCCCAAAGCATAGAAGGGATTAAGTAGGCGTATGATTTTCCAACTCCGGTCCCCGCCTCAAAGACGCCGACTTTACCTTCATTAAAGGATTTTGCAATCTGCTTTAAAAGTTCTATTTGGCTGGGTCTTTCTTCATAAGCGGGGTTGTTTTTTGCAAGAGAGCCTGTGCTGCTAAGAAAATCAGAAACCTCATCTGCCTTAAGAAGAACTTGAACCTTTACCTTTATAGGTTCTACAACAACATAAAGGTCTGTTAAGTCATTATTTACTATATAAAAGCCTAGGCTTGTGTCACCCGCGTTTGCGGCTACGGCCTGGTCAGCATCGCTAGGACTTAAGATTCCGGAAGGATGGTTGTGGATTAAAACATGCCCTTCTCTTGCTACTTCGCGGTTTATTACAACAGAGTCAATGTTACCCCTTGAACCTGTCTCAACATGAGTGATAATTCCATTCTCATTTATTGTTCCTGCCCAAAAGACTTCATTTCCCCCTGCCTCTTCTACATCCCTTCGCATAGATTCAAGGACTTTCTGGGTAAACCTGCGATTGATTTCCATAGGGGTATTTTACGAAATTTTTGCAGAAGTTTCAATAAAGAGGATCTCTAAAAAGAAAGCAAGCGGCTTTTGAAATATGGCTTTTGAAAAATCAGTTGCAAATATTGAACTTTAGGAGTAAACTTAAATTTATGAACAATAAAATTTACTTAAATAGAAACTGGTCATATTCACCGGATTTTAAAAATGAAATGACAGCTAAAGATTTTTCTGCTGAAAATTTGCAGAAAGTTGACATTCCGCACACTGTAGCGGTAACCCCCTTCAATGACTTTTCTACAGACATATATCAGAAAGTCAGCCTTTATAGGAAGACATTTAAGACCGAAGGGGCTTGGGCAGGTAAAAGAGTTCTGCTTACGATAGATGCCGCAGCCCATCAAAGCGAAGTTTTTTTTAACGGTGTATCCCTTGCCCTGCACAAGTGCGGCTACACGGCCTTTACAACTGACCTGACTGACCATCTTGCAGCGGTAGGGGAAGAGAATGTACTAGCCATAAAGGTTGACAGTAGGGAAAGCGTTGACCAGCCTCCCTTTGGTTTTGTAATTGACTACATGACCTACGGGGGAATATACCGCGATGTATACCTTGACATAAAAAATCCGATTTTTATTCAGGATGTTTTTGTCACGACAAATAAAAATCAGGCTACAACAAAAGTAACTTTAGATATTCCTTCAGGGCAGAATGCAGCTGGCTACACAATCAGCCAGAAAATTAGGCCAGTTAAGGAAGAGATGAAAAACATTGTCTGCGCGGAAATTGAAAGCGGGGTAAAGGGAAAAGAAAGCCAAACTTCAGCCAGCGCAACTGGCATTGAGCAGTGGTCACTGGAAAATCCTGCCCTTTATGTACTGACTACAGAACTAAAGGATGCCAGCGGGAACTTAGTTGATTCAAAGACAGTCCGCTTCGGCTTTAGGGACATCCGCTATGACAAAACAGGTTTTTACCTTAACGGGAAAAAGGTGAAAATCCGCGGATTGAACCGGCATCAAGCTTGGCCATACACAGGCTACGCTATGCCTAAAAATATGCAAAAAGAAGATGCTGATATTCTTAAATACAAGCTGGGGCTTAACGAGGTCCGCACTAGCCACTACCCGCAGAGCCAGGCCTTTGTTGACCGTTGTGACGAAATAGGGCTCCTTGTTTTTACAGAGATTCCAGGTTGGCAGCATATAGGGGGAAAGGAATGGAAGGATATTGCGGTAAACAATGTTAGGGAAATGGTTTTGCAGTACCGAAACCATCCTTCGATTTTCCTTTGGGGTGTCCGCATAAACGAAAGCCTAGATGATGACGAGTTCTACACAAGAACAAACAAGCTTTGCCACGACTTAGACCCTTCCCGCCCAACAGGTGGCGTCCGCTATTTAAGGAATTCACATTTACTTGAAGATGTCTATACTTTCAATGACTTTAGCCACATAGGGACAAACAGGGGTGTTGACTACAAGAAAAATGTGACCAAAACAAACAAGGGCTATATGGTTACGGAATACAACGGCCACATGTACCCCACAAAGACATTTGACAGCGAAGCCCATAGGACCCAGCACGCAGTCCGCCATGCAAATGTAATTGATGCAGTTGCTGGTTCAGACGAACATTCAGGTTCTTCTGGTTGGTGTGCCTTTGACTACAACACCCACAAGGACTTTGGTTCTGGTGACTATATTTGCTACCATGGAGTTATGGACATGTTCCGTAACCCCAAACTAGCAGCCGCAGTTTACAAAAGTCAAGCAGATGCAAGTTTAGTAGGAGATGTGCTTGAAGTAACAAGTAGCATGGACATTGGCGAATACCCTGCAGGAGAAAGAGTAGATGTTTACATACTGACAAATGCAGACTCTGTAAAATTCTTTGTGAACAATATATTTATAAAGGAATTCAATGCAAAAGAGAATTCCCCCTATCAAAATCTAAAGCATGGTCCCATTTTAATTGATGACTATATAGGTCACCGTCTTGTGGATGAAGACGGAATCAAGGAAAGGGATAACAAAGGGATGAAGAGTATTCTCTTTGCCCTGCAAAAATATGGAGTTGACAAACTCCCCTTTAAGTACAAGCTGACAGGGGTAAAACTTTATCTTAAGGGAGTCACTAATGTTCAGAAGCTACACCAGCTTTACGGAAAGTACATTGGCAACTGGGGCGGTTCTTCCATCAGCTATAGGTTTGAGGCTTATCGCAATGGAAAACTTGTAAAGACTTTGATAAAAACTCCCGCAAAGGATGTTAGGGTAAAGGCTGAAGCTACAAGGACTCTTTTGCTTGAGGATGAAAGCTATGATGTTGCCTCGGTAAACCTTATGGCTCTTGATGAAAACGGTAACGTCCACCCCTACTGTCAGGAAGCCGTAACTTTACGCTCTGAAGGGCCCATAGAAATTATTGGCCCCAAGGCAGTTTCATTAAAAGGCGGACTTGCAGGAACATACGTAAAAACTACAGGGCAAGCGGGCAAGGCAAGCCTTACCATAACAGATTGGATCGGCAGGACTTCTACAATAGAATTCCAGGTGGAAGTAAAGGACTGTGTGGAGCTATAGGGTACTAGAGGCAGATGCTGAAACTAGTTCAGCATGACCATATTTAGTTTGGTAGCGTCATTGTAAAATCTGAAGGGGAACCTTCCCAAAACTTTTTGCCCTTGTCCATGATGATTATCTTTGTGGCAAGGGCTTTTGCTTCTTCCAAGTCATGTGTCACCATTACAGCCGTAAAGGCGTATTCCCTTTGCATGGCAAGAAGTTCTTGCCCCAATTTTTTTCGTAAAGGGGCATCAAGGGCACTTAAGGGTTCATCAAAAAGTAGAAGATTGGGTTTTACAATAAGGCTTCTGGCAAGGGCAACCCTTTGTGCTTCTCCACCGCTTAAGGTGTGAGGGTACCGCTTTGCAAAGCCTTCAAGACCGAATTTCTTTAGCAAAAGACTTGCTTCCTTACGACTTTCTTTTTTACCCATTCCCTTTGCGCACAAGCCGTAAGCTATATTGTCTTCAACGCTCATGTGCAAGAAAAGTGAGCCATTTTGAAAGACCATACCTACCCCCCGTGAGGCAGGAGGAAGATTTGTAATGTCCCTACCAGCAAGGATAATGTGTGGTGGACACTTTTGCTCCTTATCGTCACATTTAAGAAGTCCTGCAATCATACGAAGGACGCTTGACTTACCAGAGCCGCTTGCCCCCACAATGCAAACAAAATCATTTTTTTGCGCGCTAAAGGAAAAATCCACAGTAACGCTATCCCACTTTTTATACAGGTCCTTTACTTCTAAATAACTCATATTCTTTTTTCCTTTATTCTATCCGCAATGAAAAAAATCAGCATACATATCAGGGCTAAAAGGAGGCCGGCCGCACAAGATTCACTTAGGCGATAAGACGAAGCTAGGCGGAAGGTCTTTAATGCCAAGGTGTCAAAATGAGGAAGAGATAAAACGTAAGGCAAGGTTGATTCTCCTGCGCAAAGGGCAAAGCAAAAGCCTAAGCTGCTAAGAAGATTGCTTTTTACCTGAGGCAAAAGAATTTGAAAAATCAAGTGGCATCTTTTATTTGAAAACAGTATTGCGCAGTCAATCTGACTATCAGGAATTTTTTCTAAAGCTGAATATATCTGCCTGAAGGCAAAGGGCCAGGAAAGGGCACTTTTGGCAAGTATAAAATATAAAATGTTTCCCCTGCTGAACAGCCTTGACAATCCTACTGCCATAACAACAGAAGAAAGCGTCATTGGTAAGAGGGGCAGAGTCTTAAGCAAAAGGCCCCCATTATATAAGTGTCCCTTGTATTTTTTTATCCTAAGGAAAATTGCATAAAAGGAGCCAGAAATGCAGCACAAAAAAGAAGAGGCCAGGGAAGTTATAAAAGTATAGCTAAGGGCAGAAAGAAATCCCTTGCTTTTAAAAAGGTTTATCCAGGGTTTTACTGACAAATGATTTTTTCCCTGAAAAACTGATGTACAAGATGAAAGAAGAATAGAAAAAAGGGGCAGCAAAAAAAACAAAAAAATCATAAAGGCAAAGGGAATAAAAAAGAATAAGTCTTTTCCCCTGACTCCCTTACGAGTACAAGCGTTTATAAAGGAAAAGGAAAGCCCCCTGTTTAAAAGTGATTTTTTTTCTAAGTAGGAATAAAAAAGTAAAATAATAAAAACGCAAAGGCATTCAACAAAGGAAAGGAAACCGACTTCTTTGAAATTCAAGCTAGACCTGGCAGCATGGTATATCGCAACCTCTAAGCTAGTGCCACCCGTTGAAGCAAATAAGGTTACTATTACAAAAGAAAAAAAGCAGTAAATAAAAACTGGAATGCAGGCAGAAACTACAGAGGGGAGGAGCTGATACAGTGTTACAGTAAAAAAGACTCTCTTTTCACTTGCTCCTAAAAGCCGTGCAGAGTCAGCTTGATCTTTATCTAATTTTTCCCAGGCATCGCAAACGGTGGCCATTACAAGCGGAAAGTTATAAAAGCCCTGGCAGATAACAACTCCCCAAAAGGAATATAAAAATCTAAGGGGGGCTTCTTTTAAATTAAAAACTTTTATTAGAATAGCGTTCAAGGTTCCAGCCATACCAAAGGTTGAGATATAACCTAAAGCCACAATTAAAGCCGGTAGGCAAAGGGGGATAGAGGAAAGGGAAAGTAAAAAAGACCTAGCAAAGAAATTTCTTTGGGAAACAAAAAATGCTGCGACAAGACCTACTACTAACGCAAGCAATGTAGAGATAATACTCTGCGCAAAAGTAAATGCAATGATTTTTCCAAGATAATAAAAATGTACTTCTTGAAAAAAAGAATTACCTAAAAACAAGGGGGCAAAGGCAGCTGACAGAGGAAGCAAAAAAAATACAAGTACTAGAAAAAAAATGCAGGCAGAAATAAAAATAATTCCAGCCTGCAAGTAATCTTTTTTTACCAAACTACTTTCCTAAGATTTTTATTACATCTTCAATAGCTGACTGTGTTCTTGCGCTGTCAGCAGAAAGTGTTTTGGGAAGCTCTGGAACTGCTGCGCTATAAGAGGCAGGAAGGGAAACTTCTTTATTTACAGGATACATCCACTGGGTTAAAGGAAGTGTTTCCTGTGCCTTAGCTGAAATCATAAAATCAATAAAAGCCTTTGCACCCTCAGGGTTGGGAGCATTTTTCAAAAGGGCTAAACCTTCAACCTGCATAATGTGTCCCTGATCAAAAAGCAAAGTCTTATAGCGGTCAGTCTTATCGTATTCTATGCAATAGGCAGGACTTGTTGTATAACTTATTACTAGGGGTGCTTCTCCCTTTAAAAACATGCCCCAACCTTCACTCCAGCCAGTAGTCATAGAAAGAATATTTGGACGAAGCTTTTCCCAATAGTCTTTGTAGGAGTCTCCAAAAAGGCTGACTGTCTAAGCAAGGAAACCAAGCCCTGGAGTTGAAGTGCGGGGATCCATAAGAATTATCTTTTTTGCATAAGTTTCAGATGTTAAATCTTCAAGGCTTTTTGGGGCAGGAAGGGAAGAAGCGGAATCCCAAATAATCGCAAAGTGACCATAGTCAAAAGCTGTTACCAGTTCATTTCCACCTAGGGCGGAAGAAATAGAAGAATCAATTATTTTATCAGAATCTTTAGCCGTGTAATTGTCTAGTATTCCAGCATCAAGGGCCATTTTTACACAAGAGTTATCTATTCCCAAGACAATATCTGCCTGAACCTTATTCTTTTCAAGAACAGCCTTATTCAGAGCCTGAATCGCATCCCCGCAGTTCACTAAATCAAGTTTATAACCTGTAGCCTCTTCAAATCTTTTTACAAGCTCAGGACCAGGGCCCCATTCACTTGCAAAAGAATCATAGGTGTAGACCACAACAGTATTCTTTCTTGAATCTGAATCTTTTTTTCCTCCAGCGTAAAGGGAAGAAAAACCTGCTAAGAATGCGCATAGTGCCACACATGCAAACTTTATTTTTTTCATATAATCCTCCAAACCCATGCTACGGCACAGGCTTAATTTTTAATTGAGCCTCTAATCAGAAGGGCCGCTAGTACGAACTTCATCGTCTGCTTTTGCTAGCGGTTCTAGTAAATGCTCTACCCTGTTTTCCATGGGGATGTATTCCCTTTCTTCAGAAACATTTTTGTAAGCGGGGCGATAGATCCTGCCACCAGCAACTATTTCTTCTATGCGGTGGGCTGACCAGCCGGCAATACGGGCTATTGCAAAGAGCGGGGTAAAAAGTTCCCTCGGTATGTTCAACATGGTGTAAACAAAACCTGAGTAGAAGTCTACATTTATGCATATTTTTTTGCTGTCACCGTGCAATTCGTAAATTACTTCTGGGGCAAGCTTTTCTATAGACCTGTAAAGGTTGAATTCTTCTTCGCACCCTTTTTCCCTTGCAAGTTCAGCGGCCTTTTCCCTAAGCAAAGATGCGCGGGGGTCACTTATAGTGTAGACCGCATGTCCCTGACCATAAATAAGGCCGGTATGGTCAAAGGCTTCTTTTCTAGCTATCTTTCTTAAGTATTCCTTTATCTCTTGCTCATTGCTCCAGTCCTGCACATGACTTTTTATGTCATCCATCATTTCCATTACACGGATGTTAGCCCCACCATGACGCCTTCCCTTTAGGGAACCGACTGCGGCCGCTACAGCTGAATAGGTATCGGTATCTGCAGAGGAAACAACATGGATTGTCAGAGAAGAGTTGTTTCCGCCACCGTGCTCGGCATGAAGAATAAGGGCTAGGTCAAGAACCTCTGCTTCTAGGCGGGAATAGGACTTGTCACTTCTAATAAGGCGGAGGAAATTTTCTGCAGTACTAAGGTTTGGGGTGGGATTGTGAATGTACATGCTCTTACCATCATAATACCGCCTCTTTGCCTGGTAAGCATAGGCCGCAAGGGTTGAGAAACGAGAGGTAAGCTCAATACATTGCCTTAATACATTGGCAATAGACCTGTCCTCTGGATTGTTATCATAAGAATAAGAAGCTAAAACTCCGCGGGCAAGCTTGTTCATTATGTCGCTTGAAGGAGCCTTCATAATCATGTCTTCTGTAAAATTTGGGGGCAGGGTCCTTAGGACACCAAGGAATTCTGTAAAGTCTTCCAACTGCTTTTTTGTAGGTAATTCTCCAAACAAAAGGAGGTACACACACTGCTCATAACCAAAAACATGGCGCTTTTGTGCATCGTGGACAATATCTTCTACATTATAACCACGATAAATAAGCTTACCAGGAACTGCTATTTTCTTTCCATTTTCATCAATTTTATAACCGACTACATCACCAATTCTAGTAAGACCGACAAGGACACCCCTTCCATCAGCATGGCGAAGTCCCCTCTTGACATCGTACTTCTGATAAAGAGAAGAATCGATAGGGTCATTGTTCTGTGCCAGCAAAGAAAGCTGGTCTATAAAGCTATTTCCAGAAACAGAAAAATCTGACATAAGCATCCCCTTAGATGAAAATTTGCATAATTATACAATAAAAATACATATTATGCAAGATATAGGGGAAGATGTCAGACTTTTTGCGTCAGTTTTCGCTCTTACTTCTCTTTGCATTTAGCAAGGGCTTACCTACCTTGTTTAACAGCCATAAAATCAATATACTATTGATTAATGCAAATTAGGGAGGATTAAAATGAGCGGAAACACCTTTGGGCAGGTTTTCAAAGTCACGACTTTTGGAGAAAGTCACGGGAAGGCTTTAGGGGTAATAGTGGACGGCTGCCCTGCAGGAATAGAATTTGATGAAGATTTTTTGCAGAAGGAAATGGATAGAAGAAAGCCAGGGGCAGCAAACAATGCAGCCGTAACCGCAAGAAAAGAAAGTGACACAGCCCGAGTTTTAAGTGGTATCTTTGAAAACAAAACTACAGGAACTCCCATTGCAATAGTTATTGAAAATACAAACCAACATTCAGGCGACTATAGCAATATAAAAGATAAGTTTCGCCCTGGTCATGCGGACTTTACATATTTTGAAAAGTACGGCATACGTGACTACCGCGGAGGTGGCAGGTCTAGCGGTAGAGAAACCTGCGCCCGTGTCGCCGCTGGGGCTGTAGCCAAAATGTATTTGCAGAAAGCCGGTATCAGCGTGCAGGCATACACAAAGGCTGTCGCAGGGATTGAGTGTAAAAAAATTGATTATGAGGACATTGAAAAAAATCCAATTAGGGCCTGCGACAGCGACACTGCCCTTGAGATGCAAAAAAAGATTGAGGAGCTAAGAAAAGAGGGAAATTCCTGTGGGGGCATAATAGAATGTGTAATACAGGGACTTCCTGCCGGTCTTGGGGAACCGGTTTTTGACAAGGCTGATGCCTTGCTAGCTCAGGCTATAATGAGTATAGGGGCTATAAAAGGTATTGAATTTGGTTCTGGTTTTAATGCTGCGCTTCTTACAGGAAAAGAAAACAACGATCAAATGAGGGGGGATGGACGCAAAGTTGTTTTTGAAAGCAATAATGCAGGTGGAATTCTTGGTGGAATGACACGAGGAGATGATGTAATTTTTAGGGCTGCGGTAAAGCCTATTCCTAGCATCTTCTTAAAGCAGGAAACCGTTGACACTTCTCGTAGCAATTGCGACATTCTGATAGAGGGACGACACGACATCTGCCTTTGCCCCCGCATTGTTCCGGTAATAGAAGCAATGGCTGCAATAACTATTGCTGACCTCTGCTTAAGAAACAAAGCTTCAAGGCTGTAGGAGAATAACTTAAATGCACAAAAAGAAGTTTCGCAAAATAACAGCTTCTGCTATTGCGGTTTTAATTCTTTCTTTAACCATTAAAATTTTTATTTTTGCCCGTGATTATTCAAGCCTTAGCGAAAAAATAATTACAAGCCCCCTAAGCCCAAGCCAGGCTACTGCTTTGCAAACCGTTCTAAATAAAACCTACCCTGACAGGTCTCCATCTTACATTGCCCCCCTGCCCTACAAGGTAAAAGAAGCAGAGCTTGAAATAAGCGCAAAAAGCGCAATTCTTTTTGATGCAACAACAGGCAGCGTGCTTTACAAAAAAAATAGCAGTGAAAAAATTCCGCCGGCCTCCCTTACAAAAATAGTTGAGATGTTTGTGGTCCTTGACCAAGTTGAAAGAGGGAATATCAGTCTTGACGACATAGTTCCCCTGCCGCCTGAAAGCTGGGCAGAAAACCTTCCGCTAGATGCTTCTAGGATGGGGCTTACAGAAGATTCTCATGTTACCCTAAGGGACTTGCTGACAGGTCTTGCCGTTGTAAGCGGCAACGATGCTTCTATAGCTGTAGCAAATTATGTTTGTGGCAACATGGAAGACTTTGTAAAGAAAATGAATGAAGCTGTCTTGCAAGCAGGCCTAAGCCAGACACAGTTTGTTGAATCTTCGGGATATAGCGAAAAGAATATAACTACAGCAAAGGAGTTTGCTTCATTTGCAAGGCTTTACATAAACACTTTTCCCTATGCGCTTGATGAATTCCATGCAAAAAAGCACTTAGGCAAAATGGAAAATACTAACAAACTCTTATGGACTCTTGACGGTTGCGATGGACTGAAAACTGGTTACATCGAAGAAAGTGGCTACAATATTTGTGTCACCGCAAAAAGAAGGGGGAACCGCTTTGTGAGCGTCACTTTGGGCGGACCTGGGAATTCTACAAAAGAAGGAAATGAAGGCAGGGTAAAAGATAATACCCTGCTCTTAGAATTTGCATTTAACAACTTTGCTGACTACAAGGCAAACCACCACTATCAAGTAAAAGTTTTGGGAGCAAAAGAAGATTCTTTTTTTGCAATTCCTGCAACAAGCGAAAGCCTGACAGTTCCTTTTATAAAGGGTAACAGCGTAGCTGATTCCGTAAAAGAAGTAAGGGCAATAGCAAGGCTTCCAAACAGAATGAAAGGAAGTGTTCAGGTTGGAGAGAAAATCGGAACAATCTGCTATATACTGGGAGATATTACTTTAAATGAAATTCCCTTGGTGGCGGATAGAAATATAGAAGAAGGAAACTTTCTGCAAAGAACTTGGGGAAGCATACAGTCAATCCTGCTTCCCCAAAAAGTAAAAACTATAGAAGACTAAGAATTAGAGCTCATGGGCAATCTCTAAAAAGTTGCGATAGCAATTCTTTAGAGATTCTCTTTAGAACTTGCACTTAAAACTATTTGTTCAAATATTCAACAACAAGCTGACCCATTTTCTTTGTGCCAACAAGCTTACCTTCAGCCTTTACTTTTTCACGGTCAGAACCTGCAATGTCACCTGTACGCCAACCGTCAGATAAAAGTTTTTCAACCGCAGCCTCAATGGCCTTTGCTTCTTCTTCCATGCTAAAGCTATAGCGCAAAAGCATTGCGGCACTAAGGATAGTTGCCAAGGGGTTTGCCAAGTCCTTACCAGCAATATCTGGAGCAGAACCGTGAATTGGCTCGTAAAGTCCAGGTCCACCTGCTCCAAGGGATGCGGATGCAAGCATACCGATTGAACCTGTAACCTGAGCTGCTTCATCGGTTAAGATGTCGCCGAACATATTGCTAGTTGCAATTACATCAAACTGGCGGGGGTTCTTTACAAGCTGCATTGCGGCATTGTCTATGTAAAGGAAGTCAAGAGTTACATCTTTGTATTCTTCATGAACTGTCTCTGCAACCTTTCTCCAAAGGCGGCTGGAGTTAAGAATGTTGGCCTTGTCTACAACAGTCAAGTGCTTGTTCCTCTTCTGAGCAAATTCAAAGCCCATGCGAACTATGCGCTCAATTTCTTCCCAAGTATATTTTTCTGTGTCCCAAGCAGTCTTTCCGTCTGCACTAGTTCCACGGTCGCCAAAATAAATGCCACCAGTAAGTTCGCGGACAACAAGAATGTTAAGTCCCCCTTCTACAATTTCGTCTTTTAGGGGGCAGGCATCCTTAAGCTGCTTCCACATGACTGCAGGGCGGAGGTTAGCGTAAACTTTCATTCCACCACGCAAACCAAGCAAAGCTTTTTCAGGGCGGATTTCGGGGGCTACGTTGTCCCATTTAGGGCCACCTACAGCTCCAAGTAAAACTGCATCGCTTTGCAAACAGATATCTAGCTGGTCTTGAGGTAAGGGCTTTCCCCACTTGTCAATTGCAGCCCCACCTGCAATAACTGTTTTATAGTTGAATTTGTGGCCGAACTTTGTGGCAACTGCATTCAAGACATTTACACCTTCTGCAACAACATCAGGTCCAATTCCATCTCCTGGAATAAGGGCGATATTCTTTTCCATAATAAGTATAACCTCGCTACATATTAATTAAGCAACACTAAAAAACCTTTAGTATTATTAAATGAAGTATACCACAATTCGCCAAGTGTTACAAGGTGCTTACAAGCTCAACTGTCCATAGCACACGGGCACTAATGGTATACCATTAGTGCTGTTGACCAAACAGCACTAATTAGATTTTCTCGCGATGCTCGAAAATCTAATTATAAAATTCAGGAGGAAATATATGAAATCACAAAAGATTGAAAAAAGCACACATCCACTTTCATCTGCTAGAAGAAGAAGCAAGAAACCTTCTAGAAATTTGGGACCGAATCCACAGACAAGTGGAACTTCAAAATTCTTTTGCTTT
>CAJOQA010000091.1 GCA_905236465.1 uncultured Treponema sp. | reverse complement strand
TAAATACTATATCATCACCTTCCGCCTTTGCAGTAACAGAGTTACCCATTTTTTCAAGAGCTGTTATAACCTGTTTTTCGTTAAGGCTGACCCCCAGTTTTTTATTTATAGCGCTAAGCCTTGCGTTAATGGTCTGCTGGAAGTAGTAGGGAACAACAATATCCTTACCAAAGACAGACTCATAGGGATGCTTTACCAGTACAGGCTGAATCTGGTAGCCTGCATCAAAGAAGTCGCAAGCTACAATATTTGCTGCAAGGACCAGGCTTTCCACGTCTGTTCCCGTAAGTTCTACAAGCAGGTTTTTATCCCCTACCTGAACATTGCCTAAATCAGCTGAGTTTATGACTGGAGGCATACTAAGAACCCTGCCCTTGTTATCTTTAATAAGGGGGTACTTTGCAAAGTCTTTGATTATATAGCCAAAGTCCTTTCCCTTCGGGTGGTCATTGCAGATTTCGCGGAGCGTGTGCTCAGTTTCGTCCCCCAAGGCTACGAATTTCGTTGTGTCAGGGTCAGCTGCAACGTAATGCAGGGGCCATTCAATAGCATCGGCACGATAAATGCCCATTGCTATGGTCTTCCTTTTGCGACCAAAGTTCCAGCAGAGTTTTTCCTGAGTTTGTATTATGTCCAGCAACATAGGCTCGTCTATGGGTTTACCGCTGATAATAAAGGCAACCTGATAGGCACGGATATCTTTTAGGGCAGGATCAACTTCTATTACATAACCTTTAGTGTCCTGAATTTTACCCTTATATGACAAAAACTTGCTATAGTCAGAGTGTGGTGCCCCCTCATATTCGCGCAGGCACCTTGCAATTCCCCCAGTTGACCATAAATCAGGGCGGTTGGTGTCATTAAGCTCAATTTTAATAACTCTTTTATCTTCTGGATCTTCAGGATTTGGTTTTTCGTCCAATTCAGCCTTGGCGTGGGTTAGTTTTTTTTCAAAAACATCATCACACTTATATTTTTTTCCTACAAGATTAAAAAACAAATTTTCATTGACTTCTACTTTTGGCATGATTTCCTCTTAATACTTCAATTCGCAGGCAGCCTCCAAAAAATTGCGGTAACAAGTTTTTAGAGGTGCCATAATTATAAAGAAAAAAACTGCTTTTGTCTATGGACTTGACAATGCTAGTAAAAGCTCCTAAAAGTATATTTATGATTTTTTTTAAAAATTTTTTTAAGTCCGTTAAGCCCGCTTTTAGCCGCTTTCCTGTACTTTACGTTTTTTCTGTAGCAGCTTCCGTATTTGCAACTTTACGCGCTTCTTCTTATGAATTGTATAGGCCTGTTATAGGATGGACTGATATAGAAAGAAACGCAATGAAGTCTTTTGATACTGTTACCATGGCTTTGCTAAAAGCTGCCTTTTATTCAATGGTTTGGTCATTTTTCATAGGTATCGTTTGTAAAAAGAAGGGGCTTCGCTTTTCCCTTTTAGGTCAGGGCTTAAGCTTACTGATTTTTCCCTTAGCTTATTTTCTTTTCAAAGGGGAATCAGATTATAAGCTGCTTGCCTTTTTGGGGACTCTTTCGGCTTTAATTTTTCTTTCTATATTTCTTTTACTATTTGAACAAAAAGAAGAACTAGTGGTTCCCAACATAATTATTTCCTTTATTATAGCTTCAATAGCTTCTGTGTGTGTATGCGCGGGGCTTTTTTTAATCCGCTATGCAGTTTCAACTCTGCTGATTGAATTTAACTATTTGGCAAGTGAGCTTGCAAATTATGCAATAATCTTTTCTTCTGTAATTACATGCTTTTTTTCAATCTTTACTGCATACATCTGCAAAGAAAAGGAAGAAATTGTAATTCCTAAGTTTTTTAAAGTCATCTTTTTGTATATACTTCTTCCCTTATACCTTGTATTGCTTGTAGTTCTCTATGCCTACCTTGCTAAAAGCCTTTTTACCCTTTCCCTTCCTCAGGGTCAGATAAATTGGTTCGTTTCCTTTGCTAGTGTCTTTTTCCTGATTTTCTACTTTTCTTTAAGACAGTACTCCGACCGCTTTCCTTTATTTTATTGCAGGTGGGGAGGGGCGCTTCTTGTTCCCTTGTTGATAACGCAGTGCATTTCTTTTGCAATAAGAATAAATGCCTATGGATATACTGTAGCAAGATATGCAAGTTTGCTTTATATAATCTTTAGTATAGTTTGTATAGCCTTGTCTTTTGTAAAAAAGGGACAATATATGAATGTTGCTTTTCCTCTTTTAGCAACCCTATTTTTGTTAGCTTCTATTACACCCTTAAACATTATAGATGTTCCTCAGCGACAGCAATTTTCAAGAATAGAAGGTATTTTAAAAAAGACAGGTCTTTTTGCAGATGAAAAAATAGATATTGAGCACACAAAAGAAGGCCTTAGCAATGAAGATAAGGCCAAAATTGTTGATTCTTATGATGCAATAAAATATTCTGCGTCAAAAGTAAAAAAGCCTGTTTGGTTTGTAGATGATTTCATGGCTACTTTTGGCTTTGCTCATTTAAAAGATTATGATAGCAAAAAAGGTGAAACCCATTATTTTTATTTTTCACTAGGGGAATCACAAGAGAACGCTTTTGATGTTTCTTCTTATTCAAAACTTTTTGCCTTTATCCTAAGTGATTATAATGAAAATACTTCAAGTATTATAGTAAAATGGGGTAAAAACCAATCTGTGGATATCAGTAAAGAAGTAGAAGCTCTTCTTGTGGAAAAAGAGTTAGATTCAGACCTAGACTTTTATTCAAAACAAGATGAAAGTTCCCCTCTTGTGCTAAAGGAAGTTGACGGTTGGTTTGTCATTTTTACATCCTTGCACGTCAAAATTCGTAAAGATGAAGAGGGGAAAGTGCTTGATAAAGAAGTTTTTGGTCAGGGGTATGTGTGCAGGTAGCTACCACCATTCAAAAAAGATCCCTGCTAATGGTGAAAGCACAATCATTATCAGGGAATAGCTGAATGATTCAACAGAAATTAGCGTTGCCCGCTGCTCTGACGGGAAGGCTTCTTGCAGCAGAGTGTTTGTTCTTACCTGAAGCAGGTCATCTGCAAGGGCAGCAATAAAACCTCCGAGCGTCATAACAAGATAAAGGCCAGTATGCTCAAGGGTTATGCCAAAAAGTATAGTCAGCAAAGAAAGGGTGAATATTGCCTTGTAGCAAAAGCCTTTTATGTACAGGGCAAGCTTTGCCCCTAGTATTCCCCCTGCCTGAACTGAAAGCAGTGCTATTCCCAAAGCCCAGGTTGGAATTCCTGCAGCAGGAAGTTTTGCCTGTAGGAAAAAGACCAGCAGTATATCCATTGCTCCGACAAAAGAATTTGAGAACATCAGCAG
>CAJOQA010000090.1 GCA_905236465.1 uncultured Treponema sp. | reverse complement strand
TCTGTAATAAAAAAGTAGCGTCCATTAGAATCTAGTGGAATGTTGTTGTAGCGGTAACGGGTTAAGCGACGAAGTCTTGCATCTGTGTAAAATGCGTAACCACCAGAAGTATTTGAAATTAACGAAAAGTATTTGTTAATTCCTAAATAGTTAATCCATGGATAAGGTGTTTTGGGTGTTTCAATGACATATTCCCTGTTCTTATCATCAAATCTACCAAATTTCATAATTATCTCCTAAAAAATCTATTTTTTGTCATATTTATTGATTTTCTCAAGAAAACCAGTAACTTGCCATAAGTAAAAGCACCCTAAGGGTTCGTATTTACAGACTGAAGAATTAGTTTACTAATTCTTCAAACCAAACGAAAATCCACGGATGGATTTTCGTTTGGCCCTATTCTTTAACACCACCAGCAGTTGCACCTGCAATGATGTATCTAGAAAGAAGCAAGTATACAATAAGCAAAGGAATAATTGCAAGGCAGATTTCCATGTATACTGTTCCTAAGTCAAAACTTTGATAGTCAGCAGATCTTAATTCAGCAATCATAATAGGTACAGTCTTTTTTGCTTTTTTGCTAATCAAGAGGGCTGGCATAAAGTAGTTATTCCATGAACCAACAAAGGCAAATATTGCCTGAACAGCAATAGAAGGTTTCATCATTGGAATTACTATTGCATTGAATGTGCGGAATTCGTTGCAGCCATCAACACGGGCAGCCTCAACGATTGAATAGGGAAGTGTAGATTCCAATGCCTGATACATATAGAAGAATACTACAGGGCTTGCAATTGCAGGAATGTAAAGGGCTGCAAGGTTGTCAAGCATTCCCATCTTCATCATAAGGCGCAAGAAACCACAAGCACTTACCTGACTTGGTACCATCATAACAGCCATTATGAACTTAAAAGTAAAGCCACGACCTTTGAACTTATACATATAAATTCCGTAAGCTGTCATCGTTGAAAAGTATGTTGAGAAAACTGCTGTCAATAGTGAAACATAGACGCTATTAAAGATTGAATGTAAAATTGGCAAGTTTTCATTGCTTACAAGTTTTGTAAAGTTTGAAAGAAACTTTGTACCTGGAAGCAGTGTGAATGTTGTCTGTATAGCAGCATGTGTTCTAGAAGAGTTAACTATAAGAATCAAAAATGGAAAAACAGAAAGCACTGTTAAAATTACAAGGAGTGCATAGCTAAAAGTGCGACGAACATTTAACATTCCTGACATTGATTTAGTTGAAGATTTTGTTTCAAAATCAGCCATTAGCGGGCCTCCTTTGCTGTGTATTTTGCCATTGTAAACTTATAGACAATTGCACTTAAAACACCTGTTACTGCAAAAGTAAGAACTGATATAGCACCACCAATACCGTAATTCTTGCTTGCCAAGTTGTTGTTCAAATACATGATGATTGTTGTAGCAGTTCTGTTAACACCACCTTTACCTTGAGTAAGAATCTGTGGTACATCGAACATCTGAATACCACCAATAAGGCTTGTAATAAGAACGTATACAAAAATTGGCATCAAGAGTGGCATTGTTACCTTAAAGAATACTTGTACAGGAGAAGCACCGTCAATTCTTGCTGCTTCAAAGAGAGATGCGTCAATTCCCATTATACCAGCCATAAGAAGAATAGTAGTGTTTCCGTACCACATCAAGAAGTTCATAATTGCAACTAGAATTCTTGTTCCATTTATTGTATCTAAGAAACGAACACGTGTAGAAAAGATGTGCAAAGTATCACAAAGCAAAATATTGATTGGTCCATCTGGTGAAAAAAGTGTGAAGAAAAGCATTGCAAAAGCTGAAGCCATAATCAAGTTTGGCATATAGATTATTGTCTTAAAGAATTGCTGGAATTTTATTTTTAACTCTGTATTTGTAAAAAGTACAGAAAGCAAAAGTGAAAGTAAAATTTGTGGAATAAATCCTAAAATCCACATCAAGAGTGTGTTGCCTGTATATTTTAGAATGTCAGCTTTAAAAACTGATACAAAGTTTTGTAGACCTATAAAGTTAGGACCTACTGTATTAATACCAACGCGGTAGTTTTCAAATAGTGAATTATAAAATGTTGATAAAAGTGGAATTAAAGAAAATATTAAATAGACAATAAAAAAAGGGGCAATAAAAAAATAGCCCCAATTGTCGTAATTCATCTTGCTTTTATTTTTCATACGGTTCCTCCGTTTCAAACTAGCAATTTTAAGGAAACACTGACTAAAGAATCTTTAATCAGTGTTTTTTCATATTTAACTAAACCTTAGCGCTGAAGGTTTGGATATGTTTCAAGAATTGCCTTGTAGAAGTTTTCCCATGCCTGATCTTCAGATACATTGCCTTCATAGTAGTCTTTCATTGCATTCTGAATCTTTTCAGACATCCCCTGATCGTATGGAGACATAAAGCTCTTGTCTATTGACTTTGCTGAATCAAGAAGAAGTGCCATGTGGTTCTGTCCACCAAGGAATGCGTTCTTGTAGTCGCCATTTGCAACTTCAGTCATTGCATCTTCGTTGTTTGTAAAGTCACCAGTGTCTTTTGCAATTGCAATCATTGTGTCTTTGTCGCAAGTCAAAGTCTTCATGATAGACTTTATAAGGTCAGCATTGTCTGTTCCGCTTGCAGCACAAATCCAAGTTCCACCCCAGCTAAATCCCTGTGGACCTTTGCAGAATGCCCAGTCACCGTAAGAACCGTTTCCTAAATCCTTTGGACCATCAGGATCGTCCATTGTCCAACCAGCAAGACAGAAGTCAATAAACCAACCTGGTCCAAAGTAACCGAATACCTTTCCGTTCTTCTTTGCACCGTTTCCGCTTTCTGCTGACCAAAGGTTTGCCTTGTTGTTGTAACCTTTTGTTGTGTATTCCTTAGTCTGAGAAATCCATCTCTTAATCTGTGGGTCAATGTTGATTTTGTTACCGTTTACCCACTTAGAAGTTACGTTGTCAGAGAAAACACGGAAGTCATCATCATAACCAGAAACCATGAAATAACCTGCAGCCTTCATCTTTTCTGCTACACCGTCAAACTTATCCCAATTGTCGATTAAAGCCTGTACTTCTGTTGGATCATCTGTTCCAAGAACCTGCTTAGCAAATGAGCGGCGGTAGATGAAACCTGCTGGACAAGCCTGCCAAGAAACACCTTTTAATGTCCCTTTGCTATCTGTCATAACATCTTTTGTATACTTGTACTGCTTAGATAAATCAGCATCTGTAAGACCAATATCCTTTTTAACATCAAGGGTATAAGGTGTATCTACATATTTAAGAGCATAGTCTGCTTCAACAAGGAAAAGGTCTACCTTGTCGTCAGCATTTGCATTTTCCTGTGCAAGAAGTGCTTCATCAAGTTTGTTCTGATAAGCATTGTCCTGGTTTGGTGTAATAATCCAGTTTACAGTTACATCAGAAGGAACGAGCCCCTTTGCTTCAAAATAGTTCTTGAAGCGTGACTGGAATTCCTGGTTCCAACAATAAATGTTGAATACCTTTCCGCCATTTGAAGCACTTACAGTTGATGAAGCTGCACCTGCTTCTGTTTTTTTTGCACAACCAGCAAGAAGACTTGCAGTTGCCATTGTCAGTGCTGCCACTGAAAGTAATGTTTTTTTCATATTTTCCTCCAGATATTAAATAACCCTTAAAGGGATACTTACAAAACTTTAACTACAACGTTGTAGTTTATAGTTTAATTATACACCTCTTTCAAGCATTGTCAAGGAATTTTTTTTCTTTTTTTTTGAAAGATTTTTTCTTCCTTACATTCAATTAAAGAACCACCCTTTACAAATTGTCCGTGTACAGAAACAATTTGAGGACAATATGTTTTGGGATTTTCAATCTGTTTTACAAGTTCATCTACTAATGCTGATCCTATAGCCTTTGTGTTTTGCTCATAAGTTGTAAGAGGTGGGGTTAACAGAGAAGCCAAAAAAATTCCATCGTATCCTGTTATGCTGATGTCCCTACCTGGTTTTATTCCCCTTTCTTCTAAAACCCTTATTCCGCCAAGAGCTGCAAAGTCGTCAGGGTAGAGTATACAGGTAGGTCTCATACTTTCATCTAATTCTAAAAGTTTTTTTGTTCCCTCAGCAGAAGAGTGCGGATCGTGATAATCTCCTTCAACGATGTAGTTGTCGGGTAAAAAAATATTATAATTCTTTATGCAGTCCTTAAATGTATTTACCCTGATTTTTGTTACCGCGGTATTTAGGCTTCCGTGGATAAAGGCAATTTTTTTGTGCCCTGCCTTTATGATTTCTTCGGTCAGTATTTTCATACCTGTAAAGTTGTCCGACATAGCGGCAGGATGCCTGTCCTTGTCTATAAAATCCAGGGTAGAGACTGGCATATCGCTCTGCAAGAGTTTTTGTATATCCTCCCTATAGAAGTTCGTGGAGGCGATTATTACCCCGTCGCACCCCCTGTACTTAGCCTGCCCTAAATAGTCCCCCCCGTTCGTGTTTGAGGAATTTAAAAAAGTTATGTCGTAGCCGGCCTTGTTTGCGTTCACATTGATTGAATCGAAAATCCTGGCAAAATACTGGTGTTGCAAGCCACTGCCGGTTGAATCTTCAAATATAAGTCCTAAATTTTTTGTCCTGTTTGTCCTAAGAGAAGAAGCCGCGGCATTCGGGTGGTAGCCCAAACGCTTTGCTGTCTCAATCACCAACTGCCGCCTTTCCTCGCTTATCTCTCTGCTTCCCTTTAAAGCTTTGCTAACAGCAGAAAAGGAAATGCCACATTCCTTAGCTATATCTTTTAAAGTTACTTCTGCCATAGTTTAGAGTATAACATAATTTTTTTTTTTTGAAAATAAAAATTTTCATTCTCTAGGTTTCGACAAAAGTTCAGATAAAAGAGGAATCAACTGCTTTTTTCTAGAAACAATATCTTTCATATAATAGATGTTGTCGTCTTTTTTGGGAAAGTTTACAAAGGGGTCTATTTTTGAATCCCTTTGCAAGAAAAGGAGTGAGCTTAGCTTTGTTATGTCTGTTACCAAAAGACCGGAGAAAAGGTTTCCTCCTGAACTTCTCACTACTTCAAGTTCGTCAAGGAATTCTTTTTTCCTTTCCATTATTTCCTGAGTGCTGTCAACCTCAATCTGACTGATGCTGTACTTGATTTTTCCTTCCGTGTACTGCTTCATGTCCTGCTTGATTACTTCCTGTGCGGACCTGCCACCTATTTTTGAGCCACTCTTGATTATATCAGTGCCAAGTTCTTTTATATCTAGGTCAGTTATGCTACTTAGGTATTCTGCTGTGGAAATATCATAAGGGGTTGTTGTCGCTGACTGAAGGATAAGGGTGTCGCTTAGTATTCCGCACAAAAGTAATGAGGCTATGTCTTTGGGAATAGCGACATGATTTTCCTTGTACATATTGGTTATTATCGTGCAGGTTGAGCCTACGGGCCTATTTATAAGCATTATGGGGTAGCGGGTTGCAAAGGTGTTGATCCTGTGGTGGTCTATTATTTCTTGGATTACATAATGCTCAATACCCTCTACGGCCTGCTGTGGTTCATTGTGGTCAACCAAGATAACCTGGATGTTTGCTTCATGCAGGAGGTCGCTTTCGCTTATGGTTCCTATTACCCTGTTGTTGTCATCAACTACGGGAAGGCATCTAGAAGTGCTTTGTGCCAGTAGTGGCCGTATTTTCTGCACGCTGTCGTCAGCCCGCACAGGCTTTATTTTTGTATCGGCCATTGC
>CAJOQA010000089.1 GCA_905236465.1 uncultured Treponema sp. | reverse complement strand
GATAATTTCTATCTGTTCAGGAGTGTACCTTTTATCTTGAACAAATTTCTGCCAGAGTTCATTCTGAGTAGGAAATTCTTCCATAGGAAACTCTTCTTCATGCCCTGTTATGAGGTCTGTAAATACAAAAGATTTACCGTTACTCGAAGAAGCAAATGGTGCTTTCAAAAGATTGCAATAATTGATTGCCTGCTGAATCCCTGTGCCTTCAATCTGATTAGCGCGTTTAGCTTCTACAACACAAAGCGGTTGGTTATTAGGAGCAAAGAGAAGATAATCAGCAAACAATGCTTCATCACGAAAAGGATTCCCATCTTCATCAATCTGGACACGACCATCAGTAATTTTATACTCATAACGCATATTTTGTTTGAGTTTCCAACCCTTGCTCTTTAGTGCGTCAGTTATAAATTCCCGTGTTTCTGTTTCATTAAAATCGTTGTCTACTGGGCCCATGTTTGCAATTATAGCACAATTATAGTGCAATTGCTAGTTAAACAGGCTTTTGCTTGAGCTTTTTTTCTCTTGTGTGTTATAATAGATTTGCGTGCAAGGAGTTTGTGTATGGGAATACATGAGGATTTGGTAAAGAGCGAATTCTATAATAGAGAAAATTCTTTTGACCATATCCCTTATGATAAAGAAATAGCCTTTTACCAAAGCATAAAAAACGGGGACATGGATGAAATGAAACGTCTCTTTACGCCTTTATGCACACAGGGGTTTGGTAAACTTAGCGGCAATGTTCTTAGAAACCATAAGTATCATCTTGTTATTACAGTTGCATTCATAACCCGTTATTGTATAGAGGGCGGGCTTGAAATGGAAAGTGCCTATACCCTAAGCGATCTTTATATCCAAAAAATAGATGCATGCACAAACATAGAGGACTTGAAAAAACTTCATGAGGACTTAACGCAAGACTATGTGCTTCGTATGCAAAAGTGCAAAAACGTGCGTACTTATTCAAAGGGTGTGTTGTGTTGCATTGATTATATCCACAAGAACCTTCACTGCAAAATTCAAGTTGAAGATTTAGCAGAGCAAGTGGGTTTGAGTAAAACTTACCTTTCAAAACTTTTCCACAAGGAAACGGGTAAAACCATAGGTCAGTATGTTATGGAAAAGCGGCTTGATGCTGCAAAGAATTTGCTTATGTGCACTGACTATTCAACTTCCGATATTGCAAACTACTTGAACTTTAGTTCAGAAAGTCATTTTATCAGCTGCTTTAAAAAGTCAACAGGTCTTACCCCAAAAAAATTCAGGCAGTACAACTTTAGGCAAGTGTCAAGGGGAATAAATCTTCTTTAGAGTCCCTTCAGTTATTCCATCTTGCCAATTTCAAATAAAACTTCAACTTTTTCGGAGTCTTTTTCTTCTGACCAGGAATGCAATATTCTTTCTGTAACAGAGTAAGCACTTGAGTATTTTGATTTTGAAAGAATTACAATGCATTGGTTTTTACCGCTTTTTGTTATAACATCACTTTGACGTAAGGAGTTTGAGGCAAACTCCACAAATCCATCAATAGTCTCTTCAATTGATGTTGTAGCCCCATCTTTTACTTTTAAAGAAAATAAAATTAAAAATATTTCATTTGGATAAATTGAACTTATGCGGGAAAGAAACTGGTAAACTGTGCGGAACTGCTCAAGGGGAAGAAGAAATGCTCCTTTTTTTATGCTGCGCTCGCTAAAGATTTTTTTTGCGCTGTTAAGGTCAGAACTTACGCTTTCTTCTTCTTTTTCTTTTTGTGCTAAATCGGTATAGAAAACAAAACCGTGTTTTCCATTTTGTTTTACAGCGTAAAGTGCCTTGTCTGCCTTTTCCCGTAAATCTGTAAAATCAATGCCTTCATCAGGAACTAGCGTGCAACCAATTGAAGCTCCTAGGGGAATGTTCATGTCTTCACCCATAAGTTCTTTTGCGGCATCAAGTAAGTACTTGTTTATGTAACGGGATTTTTTTTCTATCGCAGCCTCGTCAGTTACATTTTGGCAAAAAGCAATGAATTCATCTCCGCCAAGCCTGCCTATAACGTCAATTGGCCTGACTACTGATTTTAAAATCTGCGCAAAGCAAACAAGAATCTTGTCACCCATTGCGTGCCCATAAATATCATTGATAAGTTTAAAATTATCAAGGTCAATCATCAAAAGGGCACCCTGCACCTTTTTGCAAAGCTCTGCTATTTCTGACTCTGCCGTAACCTTGTTTTTAAGACCTGTCATTTTGTCTGTAAGGGCATCTCTTTTAAGTCCCTGAATTTTTTCTACAGTTTGAAGGATGTTTCCCACCCTTCTTAAAAGAATATCTGCACGAAAGGGTTTTTGCACAAAATCCATGGCCCCAATATCAAAGCCCTTTCTTTCCGTTTCTTCCGCAGTATCTGCCGTCATAAACATAAAAGGAATTTCGCCATATTCGTCTTGAAGTTTTTGCTTAAGTTCATAGCCAGACATGCCAGGCATTAAAAGATCAGAAAGAACCATGTCAGGTTTTTCACTCTTGTATAGTTCAATGGCTTCGTAGCCTGAAGAGGCACAAATTGTAAAATAGGATGCCGAAAGAATACGCTCGGTCATAATCAAAAAGATTTTTTCGTCATCAACTATTAAGATTTTTTTCATAGCGTAAGTAGCCCCCATTTTTAATAGTGTCTTAAATTTTAACACGACATTTTGAATTTTACAAGAAAAATTATCTGGAAGTGGCAAAAATACACTTGACAAAAAAAAAGCAAACGTTTATAGTCTATCTCACTGTAAAAAATAATTAGTTAGGAGACTAACAATTAATGAGCTATAATTATGATTTGGCTCAGGTCTGTATATTAGAACGAACGCTGGAAAACAAATTAAAAAACTGCTTTTCCCAGTTTCATGCAGGAACAGCCTTGAGCTCTTCGCAAAGCAGGGCTTTGCATTATTTTCTTGGGTTACCAAAAGAGGATATTTTTCAAAAGGATTTAGAAAACGAGTTCAACATAAAAGCTTCTTCTGCTAGTGCCATAATTAAGCAGCTAGAGGATAAAGGCTTTATTGAACGAGAAAATCTTGAAAGGGATTCAAGATTAAAAAAAATAAACCTAACTGAAAAAGCCTTAAAACTTAAGAAGCAAGTTGAAAAAGACATAGAGTCTATGGAAAAAATGCTTTTAAGAAATATTGGTAAGGAAGAGTATAATACCTTTTGTCAGGTATGTACAAAAATGATTGAGAATCTAAGTAATTGAGGTTATAGATGAAAGAAAACGTAAATATTTTAGGTACAGAAAAAATTGGGAAGTTGCTTGCAAAGTTTGCGATTCCTGGAATTATTTCTTTAGTTGTAAATGCTCTTTATAACATTGTTGACCAGATTTTTATTGGTCGCGGTGTAGGCTATTTGGGTAACGGTGCTACTAACGTTGTTTTCCCTCTTACAACTTTTGCAATGGCTTTAGCCCTTATGGTAGGCGATGGAACTGCTAGTTTTATGAGCCTGATGCTGGGGAAAAAAGAAGGGGATAAGGCTGCTAAGGGCACTTGCTTTGGATTGATTTTTACTTTTGTGATGGGACTTGTAATAGCGGTCATCTATCTTATTTTCCTAAAGCCTCTCTGTCTCTTTTTTGGAGCAACAGATGCAATTCTTCCTTATGCTCTTGAGTACGGTGGAATAATCAGTTTGGGACTTCCGTTCTGTTGTATTTGTGCTGGTTACGCAAGTATTATCAGGGCAGACGGTTCTCCAAAGTTCAATATGGTAGGTCTTCTTGCTGGTTGTGTGATTAACTTGATTGGAGATCCACTTTTTATTTTTGTTTTTCACTGGGGCGTAAGCGGAGCCGCATGGGCAACTATTATTGGTCAGATTGTGAATGCACTTATTAATGTAGCTTATATACCTCGCTTTAAGTCTGTAAAACTTTCAAAGAAAGCTGTTAAAGGCTCATTTTCTTGCCTACCAGTTGTTTGCAAATTAGGTATATCTTCATTTATTTCACAGATGGTTTTGGTTGTTGTAATGGCTGTACAAAATAATGCTATGCATAAGTATGGTGCTATAAGTGAATATGGTGCAGATATTCCTATCAGTGCTCTTGGCGTTACAATGAAAGTTTTTAATATTTTACTTGTCATAATTATAGGTCTTGCCTCTGGTGCCCAACCAATTTGGGGTTATAACTACGGAGCCCGCCAGTATGATAGAGTGAAAAAGACATTCAATTTGGTAATAATTATTTCTACCGCTGTAATGATTGTAGCTTTTATTCTCTTTCAGTTTTTCCCAATGTCTATTGTTAGCATATTTGGAACTGCTGATGACAAGTACAATCAGTTTGCAGTAAAGACTTTGCGGATTTTCTTGATGCTAGTTCCAGTAGCAGGTTTTCAACTTGTAGCAGGAATTTTCTTTCAAGCAGTAGGCCTCCCTGTTCAGGCATCCTTTATTTCTTTGTCCAAGCAGATTATCTATTCAATCCCTGCCCTTCTAATCCTTTGTCCGATAATCGGTGTTGAAGGAGTGCTTTGGTCAGGTCCTGCTTCTGATGTACTTGCATTTATTACGACAGTTTTGCTTTTGACTCTTTCGTGGAAGAAGATTTTTAATGAAAAGGATTACAGCTCAGACTTTACTTCTTCACCTGAAAGCAAAAAGAAACTTTTAAGGAATAATTATCTGATTAACGGTAAGCCTACCGTTATCTCAATAGACAGGACTTATGGTTCTGGAGGAAGGGAAATAGGTAAGAGGCTTGCAGCAGAATTTGACGTTCCTTATTACGATTCAGATTTGATTCAAGAAGCTGCTGATGAAAGCGGGCTTAGCGCGATGTTTCTTGCCTTTGTTGACGAAAAGCTGACTACCTCCTATGGCAGCGGTAACGGCAAGGATATGGGGATGGATGATGTGCAGAAGGCAGCCCATGAAGCCCAGGCAGCTGTTATAAAGAAAGTTGCCGCAAACGGTTCTTGTGTTATCGTAGGAAGAAGGGCTGACCAGGTGCTTAAAGATTCTGCCCCTGTCTTTAAGATTTTTGTTACAATGCCACTGGAAAAGAGAATAGAGAGCGTTTGCAAGAAATACAATATTTCCCAAGCAGAAGCAGAGCGTAAGATTATATCTACTGACCGAAACCGTGAGCTTTACTACAACTTTGCTTCCGAGGGAAAGTGGGGCGACTGCCGCAATTATGACCTCTGTATTGATGTAAGTAAAACAGGTGTAGATTGTGCTGTAGAAATTCTTAAAACTGCGCTTCTTGCCTAGGTTTTGCAGTGTCGTTTAAGAAACTTAAGTATAACTTTATATATTATAAAAAAATAGTACAGATTTTTTTAAATTAAGCTAGATAAAATGGAGAAAAAGTGGTAAGTTAGACGCATGAAACTCTTAACTCGTTTTGTTTTTCTTACACTTTTTTCATTTATTATGCTACTGGCTTTTTCTTGTGAAGCAGGTCTTAAAACTTCAAAGAAAGGACCTCTTCCAGAAAAGTCAGTTTTGGGGTCAACGCTTAACGTTTCGCTAGAGGCGGCCATAGATACCTTAGACCAGCAAAAGGCTGTATATGCTACCTCCTTTGAACTTATAGGGAACATGGTTGACGGTCTTATGCAGATGGCCGATGACGGTTCTGTAAAAAAGGCAATCTGTAGGGAAGAGACCGTTTCAAAAGACGGTCTTCACTATACATTCAAACTTCGCGATGACGTGTATTGGTCAAACGGAGACCGTGTGACTGCCCATGACTTCGTATATGGTTGGCAGAGGGCAATAGACCCCGCTACAGATTCTGAATATGCCTTTATGATCAGCGACATAGCGCAGATAAAGAATGCTGTTGCAATCCAAGCTGGGCAAATGGATCCTAATCAACTTGGAGTAAGGGCAGTTGATGACTTTACCTTTGAAGTGGAGTTGCAGGTCCCTGTCTCATACTTTGATCAACTCCTTTACTTTTGTACCTTCTACCCTGCCAACAAGGCCTTTGTTGAAAAATGTGGCGCTTCCTATGCTACTAGCCCCGATACCTGCCTTTCAAACGGAGCCTTCATACTCACTGAATACTCACCTTCTTCAAAGTCTATCTCCTTTATAAAGAACACCGCTTACTATGATGCCGCGCAGGTAAAGCTTGCAGGAATCCATTATGAAGTAATCAGTAGCGGAGAAGAGGCCTTGCGCCGTTACCAAAGCGGTCAGCTGGACTTCGTTGAGCTTTCAGGTGATGCCGTTGTGCAGATGAAGGATTCACCAGAGTTCCGGCCGGTGGATTCGGGGTTTCTCTATTACCTTACCTTCAATTTTGATAACCCTGACTTTGCAAACCGTAACTTGCGGCGGGCCTTTACCATTGCAATAGACAGAGAGCAGGTTGTTGCAGAAATGGCAGACGGTTCTGCCGCAGCCTATGCCGCTATTCCTAGGGGCTTTGCTTTTTCCCAAACAGGTCAGGACTTTACCCCCGCAGGAATAGAATTCCCTGACTTGTGTAGCTATAACCCTGAAAGGGCCCGTGAGCTTTTTAGCCAGGCGAAGAGAGAGTTAGGAAAAGATTCTTTTGTGTTAGAACTCCTTACCGCTGATGGGGAAACACAGGTGATAGCATCCAAGTCAATCAAAAGGCAGATTGAATCTCTTTTTCCAGAGGTAACGATAAACATAAAGGCTGTTCCCAAAAGCGAAAGACGCAAAATCATGTCCTCTGGCCAGTTTGAATTTGGCCTGAACAACTGGGGACCTGACTACGCAGACCCCATGACATATCTTGCTATGTGGGTGACTGGCAACGACAACAACCAGGGCAACTACTTTAACCCTGTCTACAATGCCCTTATCGCAAGTTGCACTGAGGGCGAGCTTTGCACAAGGGCCGACGAACGCTGGTCTGCCCTAAAGGAGGCAGAGCGTATGGTTATGGAAGATGCGGTAATATCCCCCATCTATCAGAAGTGCAATGCCAACCTAATAAAGAGCGGTGTAAGGGACGTTGCTTTCCATGCCGTCGCAATCAACAGAATCTACAAGCATACAAGTAAGTAGGAGGGAAAAATGAAGGAAGAAACTGAAAAAAAGAAATACGCTCATTTGTCCGTGCAGTTCTCACTGTACATATTGGCTATCCTGATTTTCTCTTTTGTTATACAGAATATCTTTATTGTCAAGAACGTAAAAAACTCTTCAAAAGAAGATTATTCAAATTTCTGCAAAAAGATAATAGAAGAGGAAGCCGGCAAGATACAGAACTGGAATGAGGTCCTTGTAAACGACCTCCGTATCTATTCTGACAACGACGTAACTAAAAGGGGAAACGCAGAAGAGATTATCAGCTATCTCTTGAGCCACGAGGAAATACGTAACCCCCTCTTTAATTATGTGGTCTTCTGTACCCCTGACGGAGTGGGACACACCAGTAGCGGCAAGATAATCACCGTGATCTCAAAGCCCTTCTTCCGTTCCATAATGAATGAGCGAAAAGAGACGTTTGTTTCCAACATTGATTTCCAGACTGACGGGACTGTCTGCTACTACATAGCACGGCCTGCCTATGATTCAAAGGGAAACCTTATCGGTGTTTTTGCAGGGGCCGTGAAGCTTGACGAAATTGACAAGATGATAGGCAAGCTCACCATGGGCAATGCAGGAAAGGCAATTCTTGTCGGCTCTAACGGAGTTCTCATTTCCCACATAAGGGGAATGGACAAGTACATGGACTTGTCTTACAGCGACAAGGCTGGCTACAAGGGGCTTACAGAGATTGCAAAAAATGCCTGCGGCGGGCAGACATCTGAAGGTTACTATACAAGTCCTGACGGAGTAAAAACTTTTGCTTCTTTTTCTCCTGTTCCTGGAACCCCCTGGTCTACAATTTTAACTGTTCCCCAAAGCCAGATAGACAACGCCGGAAATTCTTTGCGCAAGATAATAATCATAATCAGCATACTGGTGGGTCTTATTGTTTCTGCCGCTTGTTCCTACATGCTAGTCCTTGCGGTAAAGCCACTGAAACTTGTAGAGAATTCAATCCATCAGATTGCTACAGGGGATGCAGACCTTACACAACAGATTGAGGTCAAGAGCAACAATGAAATTGGGGCTTTAGGTGACGGCTTCAACGCCTTCATGGAAAAACTTAGAACGATAATAGGCGGAGTAAAGGATTCTAAAGAAATACTTGGAAACGTGAACCTTGGTCTCCAGCAAAGAATTGAAGAAAACAGCCATTCAATTGAAGCCATTATCGGTGACCTTGAGAACATTGGCTCCCAGGTGCAGAATCAGGCTGCAAGCGTTTCCCAAACAGCCAGTGCCGTAGAGGAAATATCCAAGAACATAGAGTCCCTAGAGCACATGATTGAAACTCAGTCTAGTGGAGTGACCCAAGCTAGCGCTGCAGTAGAAGAGATGATAGGAAACATTCGCAGTGTAAATGTAAGCGTAGGTCACATGGCACAATCCTTTGATTCACTTATTGAGAATGCAGAGGACGGAATCAAGAGACAGAACGATGTCAACATCAGGATTCATACGATAGAGGAACAGTCAAAGGCTCTGCAGAATGCTAACAAGACGATCAGTGATATTGCAGGTCAAACAAACATGCTTGCGATGAATGCCGCAATAGAAGCTGCCCATGCTGGAGAAGCCGGCAAGGGCTTTAGTGTGGTTGCCGATGAAATCAGAAAACTGTCTGAAACTTCAAGCGCCCAATCAAAGACAATCCGCGAGGAACTTAAAAAGATACAGAAATCTATAGATGATGTTGTTAATGCTTCCCAAGCCTCAAGCGATTCTTTTGCTGCGGTGAACGGTTCAATCAGCCAGACCCAGCAACTTGTTTTGCAAATAAAGTCTGCTATGGAAGAGCAGGAAGAAGGTTCTACTCAGATAGGAAATGCCCTAAAACTTATGAACGACAACACGAACGAAGTCCGCGCTGCTTCCCACGAGATGGCTGAAGGCAACAAGTCTATACTTTCAGAAGTTGATCAGTTGCGGGATACCACGGACGTGATAAAGGACAGTATGACAAAGATTTCTGAAAGTGCCGGAAATATCAGGGGCTCAAGTGATTCCTTGTCCGAAATTGCTGACAATGTGGAAGGCGCTGTCAGCCAGATTGGAAGTCAGATAGACCTCTTTACTGTTTAGCCCTTCAAAGCGTTTCCGTCGCTGAAGGCCTTTCCCACTACCTCGCCAATGGTGCGGTAGACGTGGAAAGAAGCATCGTACATGATGGGCTGTAATTTGCCAAGGTCAACCTTGCCGTCAGTCAATATGGATTCATCTGCCTGTTGGCTGACTATTGTTCCAATCAGCATTTCCTTTTCTTCGTTCCATTCCTTTACCTTGCATTCTAGCGTAAGGGGGTATTCTTCTATAATGGGGGCATTTACGTGGGCACTCTTGTGCACGTGAACACCAGCTTTTTCAATCTTGTTTACATTATTGCCGCTTTCAACACCAAAGTAATCTGAAATTACAACCGTGCTTTTTGTTGCAAAAGCAACAGTAAAGGCTCCGGTCTTTTTCAAGTTCTCCGTTGTCTTGTGTTTTGCAAGAAAAAGGGCAATCTCCTCATAATCTGACTGGATTCCCCATGCCGCGTTCATTGCGTTGGGAACACCGTTTTCGTCATAAGTACCAATAATAAATACGCCTTCCGGCACAATAACAGAATGTTTTGCATCAAATTCCATAAAAAATACTCCTTGTCGTTATAATATACCATGTTTTTGAATTTTTGTGCTATACTATAAGTGTATAGATTCTGAAATGACAAAGGAGTTAGATATGGATATAAAACTAATGAGGCGAGTTGGAAGAGAGATAAGCGTCCTTATGGGGATAACACTGAGTTTTTTCCTTTCGCTAACAGGAGTCTTGCTTTCAGGACATTTTACACTTCTAGGCTGGCTGATAAGTTTTGCAATAAGCACGGTCATAAGCCTTCTGATTGGTTTTATTGTCCCCATGAAGCCTCTGCTTGACAAGGTGACCGGAAACATGAGGAGGGGAGCTTTTTCTACACGTTGTCTTGAAAGTCTGATTTCTGACCTAATCTATACCCCCATTATAACACTTGCTATGGTAGCCTTCGCATATAAAAATATTGCTTCCCATGCTCCCGCTGACCAAGTGCCACCATTTTTACCCATGTTCCTAATCTCTCTTGCAGAGGAGATGGTCATAGGCTTTATCCTGATTTTTATATTTATGCCTCTATACATGCGTTTAGTAATGAAAAGACACGGAATACAAGCTCCAGGAAAATAAAAAATCCCCAGTCTGCTTTGCAAGCTGGGGTGGAATATTTTTAGAGCTAGCCTCTATTAGAAGTTGATGCTGCCACCAACGTAGAACTTGAATGAAGATAATGTTG
>CAJOQA010000088.1 GCA_905236465.1 uncultured Treponema sp. | reverse complement strand
CTAGCACAGCAATGGCAGAATGTAAGGCATACATCATCTTTGATAAGTGGGCAAAAGACGGCAAGGCTTTCTCTTACTATCTAGGGGGACTGCACTACGTTCAGATTGGAAACAACTCATATATAGGGGACATAAATTGTGCCGGAGAAATAATTTACTTAAAAGATGGAGAAGTCAAGTTTGACTATTAACTTTTCCCCTACAATGAGAGTTTTTTCAATAGCCCCTTACAGCCCCTGACAATATCATCATAAGCCCTATCAAAATTCCCTGAATACCAGGGATCTGCTACCTCGCCTTTTGAAGAAGTAAAATCAAGTAGCAAGTGTATTTTGCCTTCTGTGTCAGTCCAGCAGCGGTTCATGTAGTAGAGGTTCTCGCTATCCATTCCAATAAGCAGGTCATAGGTATCATAATCAGCAGGGCGTATCTGTCTTGCAGCCCTAGGGGAAAAAGGAATTCCTTCGCTTCTAAGCTTGGCCTTTGCGGGCGGGTACATGTCATTTCCGATTTCTTCCGTTGAGGTTGCGGCAGACTCAATAAAAAAATCTTTTTCAAGTCCTGCTTCTTTTACTAGATTCTTCATTATGAACTCCGCCATGGCTGACCGGCAGATATTTCCATGACAGACAAAAAGTATTCTATTCATACAAACAGTATAGCAGATTGTGCAAAAAAAGTCTTTAGGCTGCCCTTTACAAAAAGTTTTCTTTTATCTAAAATAGCAAGGCGTGACCGAACTATTAAACAAATTTTCAAATATTACACCCACAACATTCATATTCATGCTGATTTTTCTTCTAGTCGGAATTTTCATAGGCATTGTTATCCATGCAGCAGGTGAAAGTAACCGTATAAAGAGGGCTAGAAAAGATGCCCTAAGCAAAAGCAGGTCTGTGCTAGGAGGTATGGCAGGCGAACAACTTGCCCCCTACCTGCCCGGTTTTCCCTGCAACCCTGCGGATGCCCGCTTTGTGGGCAAGCCCATAGACTTCATAGCCTTTCCTGGAGCTGCAGAGGGTAAACCTATAGAAGAACTTCTTATTATAGAGGTAAAGACAGGCTCCGCTTCCCTTTCAGAACGGGAAAAACAGATAAAAGCCGCAGTGAAAAAGGGCAAAGTCAGATATATTGAATACAGAGTACCCTAAAAGTTAAATTTCGAGATTTACCCCCGTAGCCTTAAGCCTTAGCTATAACTGCCGTATTTGCTCCGCTTGACTTTCCTTTAGGAAGCAGGCCTAATCTTTTTGCAAACTATCCACATACACCACGTACTTAGTGCCGACTTAGCTAAAACTAACTAGCATAAAAAACAAAAATTTGTTATAATCCTCTACCGTATGCAAGACCCTTACAAGATACTTGGCGTAAGCCATGATGCCTCGGCTGCACAAATACGGCGGGCCTATAGGTTAAAAGCAAAAGTTCTCCATCCAGATATGACAGGCTCTTCAGAAGATGCAAAGGCATTCCGCGAATTAGTGGCTGCATACGAAACTCTTTCAGACTTAAAGTCCCGTGCCCTGTTTGATGAAAAGTATAGCTTTACGCAAAACGGCCCCCAATCCCACAGGAACAAGGGAACCTTTGACTACAGGGAATGGCTTTTAAAACAGACAGATGATGAAAGCCGGTCTAAGCTGATTTTCTTTGATCTGATTCACGGCAGGGAAGATTGTGCAGTTCAGGAGTTTAAACGGATGAACATGGAACGCCCTGCTTTTAAGCTCTGGTTTTGGTTCACCCACGAAGACTTTATGGACTACGGTTTTATTCTTGCAGAAGAGCTTGTCTTGCGCCAGGAATACTACGATGCAGTTCTTCTTCTTGAGCAGATTATCAAGATGGAATTCCGCTACAACTACTTTAAGTTTTTCTTCCCCGAAGTCCAAAGCCTGGCTAGGCATATACTAAAAAATAATATAGAAGGCTCTGTTAATGACGAACTAGCCCTAGACGCTTGGGAAAGGGCACTTGACCTGCAACTAGGTAGCAGGGATGATTCCTTTTTCCTGCAAAAAATGGCAGAAGCCTACTCCAGAATAGGGGATGAAAAAACGGCCGCAGTCTGCCGCGAAGAATCCCTTGCTATCAGCAGGGGCGAAAAAGAGGCTGTTTGATTTTAGTGATTAATTTCAGAGGTAAAATATGATAAGACTTAAAAATGATTCCCAAATTATAGGAATCCGAAAAAGTTGCCATGAGCTGGCAGACTTATTCAATGAGATTATTCCCCGCGTAAAGCCAGGAGTAAGCACAAAAGAAATTGACGATTGGTGTGTAGAGTTCGTCAGAAAACATGGAGGAAAGCCCGCTTGGCATGCAGAAGGTTTTCCTGGTTGTGCCTGCATAAGCATCAATGAGCAGGTTATTCACGGAGTTCCTTCAAAGCACCGCATAGTGCAGGACGGTGATATAGTTTCCCTTGACATTGGCATTGACCTTAACGGCTACATAAGCGACTCAACCCACACTGTTCTTGTCGGCAATGTTAAGCCAGTCCATCAAAAGCTTTGCCGTGTAACCAGAGAATCCCTTCTCGCAGGAATTGATGCGTGCAGGGTCGGAAACAGAATCAGTGACATCTCAAAGGCTGTCTATCATGTCTGCGCAGAGCAAAACGGCTATGGTGTGGTTTATGACTACTGCGGTCACGGGGTAGGTCTTGAAGTCCACGAAGATCCGACTATTCCGAACTGTCCGAGTCATGGACCCAATCCCCGCATTCAGGCTGGAATGGTTCTTGCCATAGAGCCGATGATTAATGAGGGAACGGACGATGTAATTACAGGGGACAAGCACAGTGAATGGACAGTAGTCACAGCCGATGGTTCCTGGTCTTGCCATGAAGAGCATACTGTCGCAGTCTTCCCAGACCACACTGAAATCCTTACAGACCTGGACTACAACGGAAACTCTTGCCTTAAATAAGGGCGCTTTCTTAGTAAACTTCTATACAGTCTAACACAGACCGCAGATGGCTATTGCCTAACTTGGCAGTAGCCATCATTGCTTTAAAAGATTCATATTCAACAGGCTTTTCGTAAAGTTGACCTAAAGAAATTTTTAGCTCAGAGCCAAAAGAAGAGGAAGGACTTGCTGAAAGCTGGTAGCGGTCTCCTTTAAAAGTAAAATTAAAGTCCCGCCGCCTTTCAATCAAATCCCTAAAGTCTTCTTTTGTCATACAAACACCACCTTAATTCAGCTTTTACTTTACAGGCTTTTTGTTACCAAAGAAGTATTCACCCTTTTTACCGCTTTTCCCAGTATTGAGGGTAGAAAAAGTAACAGTCCGCCTTTGCTCATTATTTCCGCTACGCCTTCCTGTGTCAAGGGCAAAACCGCACCACCCCTTACAGACACCGATTTTCTTTAAGTCAAAAGTAATGGTATGGCCGTCTTCTGCAATAGAGACACTGCCCTTATACTTTCCGCTAACACTTCCGTCCGCTGCAATACTTATATTTTTACTGCCTGTAGCGGTTCCGTCAATACTTGTGTTCTCACTGCGCTCAGTAACAATCACT
>CAJOQA010000087.1 GCA_905236465.1 uncultured Treponema sp. | reverse complement strand
TGAAAGGCTGGGAAGCGAATGTAATTCAGCTATAAAGCAGGTTGCATCCGGAAGATTTGGTGTTACAGAAGAATACCTTTTGAGTGCTAAAGAAATTCAGATAAAACTTGCACAAGGGGCAAAACCTGGAGAAGGCGGTCACTTACCAGGAAAAAAAGTTTACCCTTGGATTGCAAAGACCCGCTATGCAACTCCTGGTGTCGCCCTTATTTCTCCGCCACCTCACCATGATATCTATTCAATAGAAGATTTAGCTCAGTTGATTTATGACTTAAAGAATGCAAACCGTGCTGCCCGCATTTCTGTAAAACTTGTAAGTGAAGCAGGCGTTGGTACCATTGCCGCCGGTGTTGCTAAGGCCGGAGCTCAAGTTATTTTGATAAGCGGACATGATGGCGGAACTGGAGCTGCCCCCATAAGTTCTATTCACCATGCGGGCCTGCCTTGGGAATTAGGGCTTGCGGAAACTCAGCAGACACTTATTAAAAACGGTTTAAGAAGCAGGGTTGTTATTGAAACTGACGGCAAGTTAATGAGCGGACGGGATGTAGCGATTGCCTGCCTGTTGGGTGCTGAAGAATTTGGTTTTGCAACTGCGCCCCTTATTACCATGGGCTGCCGCATGATGAGAGTCTGCCAAAAAGATACCTGTCCTTTTGGTGTTGCAACACAAAACAGTCAATTGCGGGAACGCTTTACTGGAAAGCCTGAATACGTTGAAAATTTTATGCGTTTTATTGCTCAGGAATTGCGTGAGATTATGGCAAAACTTGGACTTCATACAATTGAAGAAATGGTTGGAAGAACTGACTTGCTTAAGATAAAGGACAAGGCTCCTTCTTCAAGGGCTGGGCTTTTGGATATGTCTTCTATACTGGCATCTTCAAATGAAACTTTGCACTTTATTCCGCAAGATGTCTACAACTTTCATCTTGAGCAGACAGTAGATGAAGAAATTCTTCTTAAGAAGTTTGAAAAACTTTTTGCAAAAAAGAATCCAAGCCCTTCTGCTGTGTCTATAAATGTAAGCTCAACAAACAGAACTGTAGGCACTATACTTGGCAGTGAAATTCAAAAGCACTACGGTTCAAGCCTTGCAGACGGAACTTTTACTGTAAATTGCACCGGTGGTGGCGGACAGTCTTTTGGAGCTTTTATTCCAAAGGGGCTCACTTTGAATCTTGAAGGAGATGCAAATGATTATCTGGGCAAGGGCTTAAGCGGCGGTAGGATTGTTGTGTATCCACCAAAGAAAGCTCTTTTTAATGCTGAGGAAAACATAATCATCGGCAATGTCGCCTTGTATGGAGCAACAAGTGGTAAAGTTTTTATAAACGGAATTGCTGGTGAAAGATTCTGTGTTAGGAATTCTGGAGCAACAGCAGTTGTTGAAGGTTGTGGCGATCACGGACTTGAATATATGACAGGTGGCGTTGCTGTTATCCTTGGAAAAACAGGGCGCAATCTTGCTGCCGGTATGAGCGGTGGAATTGCCTTTGTACTTGATAGCGACCATGAGCTTTACAAGAGTGTGAACAAGCAATTGGTTAATATGGAAGAAGTTGTTGAGATGCACGACATCAAGTTGCTAAAGGATTTAATTCAAGAGCACGTTGATGTAACTGCTTCTAAGTTAGGACGGAACATAATTGAAAACTTTGATAATTATCTTCCGCTATTCAAGAAAATAATTCCAAAAGAATATAAGAAAATGCTTGAGCAGATTAGCGAGGCTGAAAGTCGCGGGCTTAGCAGGGAAGAAGCTGAGCTTGAGGCTTTCAAAAAAATGACAGCTTAAGTCAAAGGAAAGAATTGTATGGGAAAAGATACAGGATTTTTAGAATATTCAAGAAAAGAAAACACTTGGCAGCAACCGCTTGACAGGATTAAGAGCTTTAAGGAATTTAAGTTGCCTCTTAATAAAGAGGAAAGACAGAAGCAGGCCTCTAGATGCATGAATTGCGGGGTGCCTATGTGTCAGTCCGCAATAAAACTTGCTGGTATGGTAACAGGCTGTCCTCTTCATAACTTGATTCCTGATTGGAACGATGATTTGTACTCAGGGGAATTGGAGGAGGCTGCAAAGCGGCTGACTGCAACTTCTTCTTTTCCTGAGTTTACAGGAAGGGTTTGCCCTGCCTTGTGCGAAAAAGCTTGTAACTGTGCCTGTGACAGTTTGGATGGAGCCGTTACTGTACATGACAATGAGCTCTTTATAATCGAGACAGCCTTTGCAAACGGTTGGATTACAGCTAGACCGCCTAAGATTCGTACAGATAAAAAAGTTGCGGTTGTAGGCTCAGGCCCTGCCGGCTTAGCTGTAGCTGATTTGCTTAATAGGCGCGGGCATAATGTTACGGTTTACGAAAGAGAAGACAGGGCCGGCGGTTTACTTATGTATGGTATTCCAAACATGAAGCTTAACAAAAGAATTGTAGAGCGCAGAATTAATCTGATGGTTCAAGAGGGCGTTAACTTTATTTACAATGCAGATGTTGGAAAAAGTATTGATGCCAAAGAACTTGTGAAAGAATACGATGCTGTAGTTCTTTGTTGTGGTGCAAAAAAAGCACGGGGACTGAATGTTGCGGAAAATGATGCAAAAGGACTTATCTATGCAGTTGACTTTCTAAAATCCGTAACGAAAAGTCTTTTAGATTCAAATTTAAAGGACAAGAATTTTTTCGACCCCAAAGGAAAGCACGTTGTAATAGTTGGTGGAGGCGATACCGGAAATGACTGTACGGGCACTTGCATAAGACTTGGAGCTGAATCTGTTACGCAAATAGAGATGATGCCCTGTCCTCCCACACAACGCTCTGTAAACAACCCCTGGCCCCAGTGGCCAAAAATCCTAAAGACGGATTACGGTCAGCAGGAGGCTATAAGTTTATGGGGAAAAGATCCCCGCATCTACGAAACTACGATAAAAGAAATATATACTCAGGATAAAAAGGTATGCGGAGTAAAAACCGTTCAGGTAGAGTTTAAAACTATAGACGGCAAAAGGCAACTAGTTGAACGACAGGGCAGCGAAAAAGACCTGAAAGCAGATTTAGTTTTGGTTGCGGCAGGTTTTACAGGTTGTGAAGACTATACAGCGCAGGCTTTTGAAGCAAACCTTGGTCCTAGAGGAACTGTCGCAGTGGAAAGTGAAAATTCCTTTGCCACAGG
>CAJOQA010000086.1 GCA_905236465.1 uncultured Treponema sp. | reverse complement strand
GCACGATAAGTACTACTATGAAGCTGCTGAAATGGCTCTTATTGATACCGGTGTTCGCCGCACATTTGCAACTGGTATCGCTGGTTTCAGCCACGTTGTAGACTCTTTAAGCGCAATCAAGTATGCAAAGGTAAAGGTTATCCGCGATGACAAGGGACTTTCTAAGGACTTTATTATTGAAGGTGACTTCCCACGCTACGGACAGGATGATGACAGGGCTGATGATATTGCAAAGAATTTGCTTAAGGACTTTATGAACAAAATCCGCAAGCACCCAACATACCGCAACGCTGAGCCTTCAACCTCTATTCTTACAATTACTTCTAACGTTGTTTACGGTAAGGCTACCGGTGCTTTGCCTGATGGACGCAAGGCCCACGAGCCATTCAGCCCTGGAGCTAACCCATCTTATGGTGCAGAGACAAAGGGTCTTGTAAAGTCTTTGAACTCTGTAGCAAAGGTTCCATACGAGTACGCACTTGACGGTATTTCTAATACCCAGACAATCAACCCAGGTGCACTTGGACACGACAAGGATGAACAGATTTCTAACCTTGTAAACGTTATGGACGGTTACTTCCACAAGGGAGCACACCACTTGAACGTAAACGTATTTACTGTAGATAAGCTTAAGGATTGTCAGGCTCACCCTGAAAAGCCAGAATATGCAAACTTTACAGTTCGCGTTTCAGGTTATGCTGTACGCTTTATCAACCTTACAAAAGAGCAGCAGGATGACGTTATTGCTAGAACCTGCCACGCAAGTCTGTAAGGCTGTAGCTTAATCTTTTAAGCAAGAAGCTCCCTGTTTTGCAGGGGGCTTTTTTATTTGCCTGCAACTTTCCTATTGACGCAAAAGCCTTTTACTATTAATTTTAAAACATAAAAAATCGACAGGAGCCTTTTGATGAAAAAAATATCTTTTTTTAAGTTTCTTTTAATTCTTTCCCTGCTTTCCTTAAGCTTTACTTCGTGTGGCTATAACGGTCTTGTTGAAGCAAGGGAAGAAGTTGATGCTCAGTGGGCTAACGTTGAAAGTCAGTATCAAAGACGGGCGGATTTGATTCCAAACCTAGTTGCAACTGTAAAAGGTTATGCTGAGCATGAAACAGAAGTTTACACTGCTATTGCAAATGCCAGGGCAAAATTGGGAACTAGCATTACACTTGATTCTTCTGTAACAGAAGATGAAGAAAAAATGAAGGCTTTTCAGCAGGCCCAGGGAGAACTTACATCAGGACTTTCCCGCCTGCTTTCTATTACAGAAGCCTATCCTGACTTAAAATCAAATGAAAACTTTTTAGATTTACAAAGTCAGCTTGAAGGAACTGAGAACCGCATAGCCACAGAAAGAAAAAGATACAATGATTTAGTCGGTTCCTATAATAAAAGTGTGCAGTCTTTTCCTGGCCTTATAACAGCAAAAATGTTTGGTTTTAAGAAAAAGGAATATTTTAAGGCTGAATCTGGAGCAGAACACGCCCCAAGTGTATCCTTTTAGTAGGGGCTTTTATGACATATAAAAGATTTTTAAAGAAAATAAATCTTTCAGAAGCCGATTTAGAAGAGATAAAGGTTGCTGTTGCACGGGCAGAGGATAGGACTAGTGGCGAAATAGCCCTTGCCCTTGCAGCAGAAAGTTCTTCCTATGCCTTTTGGGAACTTTTTGCAGCTGTTTGTACTGTTTTTGGACTTTCCTTGTGCCTTTTTCCCTTGGCCCCACAGGTTTATAAGATTTTTTCTTCTTATTTTTGGGGAATACAACCCTGGCATTTAAGTGCCTTTTTCTGTTTGATTATGGTTTTAATAGTTTTTCTTCTTTATCTTCTATACAATATTCCTTTTTTAGATAGGCAGGTTATCCCTTCAGAGGCTAGGCATCAGGCTGTTACCAACAGGGCCTTTAGGTGCTTTGCCCAGAACGGTGTTTATTGTACTTCTAATCATTGTGGCATTTTAGTTTTCCTTTCCTTTTTTGAGAGGGAAGTGCGGATAATTGCTGATGAGGGAATAAGCTCAAAGATTTCTCAGGACATGTGGAACCTTATTGCTGATGAGATGGCGGGAAACCTTAAGGATGGGCATGTAAAAGATGCCTTTCTTACGGTTGTAGACCGGTGTGGCTCGCTTCTTTGTGAAAAATTTCCCAGTCAGGGAGAAAAAAAGAACGAACTTTCTGATGGTCTTATGATTTTAGAGGGGGAAAAATGGGCTTAAAAAAATCGCGTAAAAATTCAGATACTATCGGCTTTTTTATAATGCTATTTTTCTTTATAGGAATTCCCCTTTTTATGATAAAGGTTTTTGTTGCCTCTCATTCAAATAGGGAAGTAAAAGAACAAGCTGAAGAAAGTCTGCTTATTGAAAAAGAAGAAAGTGTTGAAGGAATCTTAAGTAGTATTAAGGATAGAGCTTTGTCTGCAAACTCTTCGTCTTATGGTAAAGAATATCATTTAGAGAAAGATGGTCTGTATGCTCTTGAGGGACCTATAACAGATGCAGCTAAAATTTTAGATAAAGAAACGTATTCTTATCTTGAAAACTTTCTCCTTCTTTTGAGCAATGAAACTTCTGTTCAGTTAGCAATTCTTACTCTACCAGAACTTTCAGGTAGGGATATTGTTTCTCTTTCCTTGTCTTATGCTGAAAAGTGGAAGTTGGGCTCTTCTAAACAAGATAACGGTGTCTTGCTTACAATAGCCTTAAAAGAACATCAGGTGAGAATTGATACAGGTTATGGAAGTGAAGGTGCTCTTACAGATGCTAAGTGTGCAAGAATTATACGAAATGTCATAGTTCCATCGTTTAGGTTAGGGAATTATTCTAGTGGTATAAGTGAAGCAATAGAAAATATTGCAGGTATTATTTGCAAAGACCCTTCTTTAGTTACCATAAAAAGCAGTGAAGGGGAGACTTCTTCTGAGACTATGCCCTTTGTAATATTTATGCTTTTCTGGGGCTTCTTTATTTTCATTGTGATTTTAGGCCTGGTCAGGGGCGGAAAATCCAGACGGGGACCAAGCGGGGCATCTTTCGTAAGACCAATGTCTTCTTCTTTTTCTAATTCTCATTCATCTTTTTCATCATCTTCCTCGTCTTCTGGGTACAGAGGGGGCGGAGGGTCTTTTGGTGGTGGAGGAGCTAGTGGCTCTTGGTAAAAAGACTTTAGGGGAGAGTCTTATCTAAAAAAAGCGTAGCCTTGTTTTAGCTAGACTGTAGTATTACGCAAAGCTTTGTATAATTCACTAGACATAGCAGCTTCAACTTTGGCATAGAATTCAGGATCTTCAAAAATCTTCTTGAAGGATTCCATATTATCTATGTAGCACTGAGTGACCAAATCCTTGAACTTTTCAGGGAATAAAGACTTTTCAAACATTTCAGGATTATTGTCCTGAGCATATTTCTTGTATTTTTCGACATCCTCATCTTTCATGAACATATCATAAATACCGCGGATAATGACTTTATCGCTTTCTGTAAACTCTCCGGCAAAGCGGTCATTTACTTTTTGAATAATGCTTTCAAGTGTGTCATATTTTTTCGGCTTTTTTTCTTCGCCAGTGCCATGCTTTGCTTGCAAAACAGGCGGTTTTTCATCGAGAGTAATTGCACCGCTGAAAGTTTCTGTGAGGCTTGCATATTCCATTTTTATCATGTCATCAACATAAGGAATCTCTGTATGTTCCGGTGGAAGAATGCGAACTAGTTGCGATGTATACAAAAACTCCTTGAACAGTTCTTTATCATGAAGGCGCACAATCTGAGTTACATAAGAATATGAGTTGTTAAATCCACGAAGATAATCACGGTAAGTGTAACGCTGTTCTTCTAAAAGCTCAGAATAGTGGGTAACAACAGGCTTAAACATTGCAGCAAGTTTTCCCAGAGCATTTGGGTTCTGCTTTTTGTCTTTTTCCTTACTCATCAGCTCATAGAACTTATCAACATCGTCAAAATTATAAAGCATGTAATCGTTAATTTTCGCGCGATAGTCATATACTTTATTAAGGTCAGTATTTCCTTCAAGAACTGTCTGACTGTAGTATGGCAGGAATGCCTGCTTTATTTCTTCACTTGTATTTTCAAAGTCTAGAACAAAAGTGTTTGTTTTTCCTGCGCAAGTTCTGTTCAGGCGAGAAAGCGTTTGAACAGCCGTAACATCTTTAAGTTTCTTATCCACATACATAGAATGAAGAAGCGGTTCATCAAAACCAGTCTGATATTTATTTGCAACAACAAGAATATT
>CAJOQA010000085.1 GCA_905236465.1 uncultured Treponema sp. | reverse complement strand
TTTTTTCGGGGGCTTTTAGAATACCCATAAAAATTACGGAGGAATTAGGAGTCAAGAAGAAAACATAGCAATTGTATGGGTTCTAGGTTCATTTGAAATACCGCTTGTAGCAAAGAAACTTGCGGCAAGCGGAAAATACGATGCCATAATCTGCCTTGGAGCTGTGATCAGGGGGCAGACAGACCACTACGAGTATGTCTGTGCAGAAGTCTCAAAAGGAATAGCTCAAGTTTCGCTTGAATGTGGCCCCCATCCTATTCGGAATTCTTACAACTGACAACATAGAACAAGCAGTTGAAAGGGCAGGATGCAAAGCAGGAAACAAAGGTTTTGAATGTGACTGCTCTGCAATAGAGATGGCAAACCTCTTGAAGAAAATAAAATAAACTTACAGAGGTTCTACTGAATCTGGCAATGGTCCACAGAACCGCTGCCTTCACTTTTGCCAATTCCAAGCATCTCTTGCATAGTATGCCAGCCAAGAACAGCACATTTTACTCTTGCCGGCATAAAACTGATATTCTTTAAACTGGCAGCTTCATCAAGTTCTTCTAGTTTTTCATCGTCACTTTCCTTTCCCTGAATCATATCCATAAAGAGTTCAGAAAGTCTAAGAGCTTCGTCTTTTGGTTTACCAATTATATCATCAAGCATCATATCAACAGATGCCTGGCTTATAGCACAACCAGAACCGTTAAAAGTCCCATCAGTAATTATACCATTTTCATCAATTTTCAATTGCAGGTAAATATCATCGCCACAACTGGGATTCACTCCGCGAAGAGAAAACGATGGATTTTCAATAATACCCTTATGACTTGGGTTCAAATTATGCTCATTTAAGATTTGAGCGTATAAAGATTTTAAGTCCATGTATATAATATAGTAAAATTTAAATTAAAAGTAAATGGCAAGGCAATAAGTTAGGCAAATTCAAGCAACCCATGCTCTAGAAAACTAAAATATCCTGCCTTGTTGATTATTATGTGATCAAGAAAAGAAATCCCCAAAACCTTTGCTGCCTTTAGCAAGGCCTCAGTTGATTCCTTATCCGCATTACTAGGAAGGCAGGGCCCAAAGGGGTGATTGTGGCAACAAATAATTCCGGATGCATGTTCTGCTACAGGGTCAGCAAAAATCTCACGGGGATGAATCAATGTCCTGCTGACAGTTCCTATTGAAACTACCCTGATATTAAGAAGTTCCCTAGCCCCATTCAAAGACGCGCACACAAAATGCTCTGTCTGCTCCATAGCGAAATGCTTTACATAAGGCACAATATCACTAGGCTTTTCTATTACAGCTTGCAGATAAGAATTCCGCCTTCGTCCAAGTTCCAGGGCAGCAGCAACAGTAAGGGCTTTTGTGTCTCCCACCCCTTCTATGCTTTTCAATCTAGCTACAAGATTGTCTTTGCTGCCCCCATCTATTACGGAAAGAACTTTTTCAGCAAGTTTTTCTATAGGAAGTTTTTTAGTCCCCTTGTTCAGAATAAGCATAAGCAATTCCTCATCGCTTGGATAAGAAATTCCATTATTCAGGGTAAGCTCCCTAATATCAGGCTTTGGTTTTGTGATTTTAAAGCTATTATTTTTCATACATATATATAATAGCTTCAAAATCACATTTTCTAAAAAAAATAGAGCACTTATAACTCTTATTTTATAGAATTTAAAAGCTGTCTGACTTCTGCACTCTTATATGACGGATTATTTGACTGAAGGTAACTTAAATTCTTTTTAGCCCCTTCACTATCCTGCAAAGCTATACAAACTTTTGCTAATTCAAGATATGCATCCCAATTTTTAGAATCAGATGCAAGTAAATCTTCATAAGCAACTTTAGCACTGTCATATTCTTTTGCAGAAGCATAAACTTTTGCAAGATTTTCTCTTACGGTGTTATCTTTTGGAGAAATCGCCAAAGCATTTTGATAATACGTAACAGCCTTGCTATAATCTGCTTTTATTTTATAAGCATTGCCAAGGTTATTGTTAACCTCAAAATTCTTAGGCTCTTTTTCGTAAGCTTTTGCAAGACAGTCAATTGCAGAATCAGCATCATTCTTTTCTATGTAAATGCCGCCAAGATTTGTCCTTGCCTTTACATTTGCCGGATCTAAATCTATAACCTCTTTATACAAGCTGATTGCAAAGTCATCATTTCCTGTTTCATCGCAAATGAGCCCGTAGTTATAAATTAGATTA
>CAJOQA010000084.1 GCA_905236465.1 uncultured Treponema sp. | reverse complement strand
TGATGTGCTAGAAATTATCAACAAGACTCAAATGACAGCTTCCGCAAAAAATCTTGCAAAAAAAATATTTCAAATAATTGCAGAAGCGGAAAGTAAAGCGCATGGGCTTTCGCTTGAAGAAGTTCATTTTCATGAAGTCGGTGCAATTGATTCGATAGTTGACGTTATAGCACTTGCAGTCTGTTTTGATAATCTTTCTCCAAACCGCGTTTTTGTCCCCCTTTTGCAAGAGGGAACTGGAAGTGTAAGGTGTCAGCACGGAATTCTTCCGATTCCAGTTCCGGCTGTTTCTGATATTGTTGCAAAGTACAAAATTCCTTTGCACATTATGGATGTTCAGGGAGAATTTATTACCCCAACCGGAGCAGCCTTTGTTGCAGCTGTTATGACAGACACCATACTTCCTACAAACTTTATAGTGGAAAAAATCGGTTTGGGAGCAGGAAAAAGATCTTACGAAAGACCTAGTATTGTTCGTGCCATGCTGATAAAAACAGGTGACCACGAAAGTGAAGGTATGTTTAAGTTAGAGACAAACATTGATGACTGCACAGGAGAAGCTTTAGCTTTTGTTATGGAAGAATTATTTTCTGCCGGAGCTAAAGATGTCCATTATATTCCGTGTGTTATGAAAAAAAGCAGGCCTGCCTATATCCTTTCTGTTTTATGTCAGGAAAAAGACATTGCGCGCCTGGAAGAAATAATTTTTACCCATACTACAACTATTGGGATCCGTAGGTTTCCAATAAAACGGACCGTACTTGACAGAAAAGAACAAAAAGTTTTTACTGAATATGGCGAGGCTGCCGTAAAAGTGGTAGAACTTTTAAATGGAGAGAAACGCTTTTACCCTGAATACGAAAGTGTTGCAAAGATTGCAAGAAGTTCGGGGAAAGCCTTTGCTGATACGTATAGAAAAATCATTGATTTGTGCCTTAAAGCAAATCATGAAGAATAAATATTTTAGGAGGCCTGTATGGCGTGTTTTACAATCCCACTAGCTGAAGCTATTGTTGTTACTGCGGTTAAGACTCTTGCTTTAAGAAGAAATACTGATAAGCTTATCAGTGAAAGTAAGAAGCAGAAAATTGCTAGCATCCGCGAAAAAATCAGTACACTTGAAAAGATGCTCTATGGCGGAAGTTTCTTGCTTGCCATTGAGCATATTTATCACGGGGAAGTAGTTTTGTATCCTCCCTTTTTAACAGCAATGAATACACCTGAAGAAATTCCTGCAATGCTTCATGAAATGGCAACTGTAGGAGTTGGAATGGCAGTTCTTACTACTCTTGCTTGGGGTGTAATGACAGGCATTTCCTCTTGGCTCTCAAAAAGACGTAATAAAAAAAGTATTGTTGGAGGTATTGCTTAATGTGCTTGATAATGACAATCTGCGCGGCACTTTTGTTTACTCTTTTCTTTGCGCTTGCTAAAAAAAACAATAGAAATACAAAAAGTTTTTTGACAACAAGTTTAATGTTTTGGGCAGCAAGCCTTATGTGGTCTGTTGATGGCATTGCTAGCGTCTTAGAAGGTGAGAGATTTTTTGACATCAGCAAAGAAGACACAATTCTTGGCGCAATTATTATTGCAGCGGGGCTATTGGTATTTTTTGCCATGTACACGCGCGAACTTCTTTTAAAAAGAAAGGTTTCTAAATGAAAACATTGAAAACACGAATTTTGGGAGCTGTTGTTGCATCCCTTATGCTTTTGACTTGTGTTTTTGCAACAACAAAAGCTACGGAACTTGCTCATAGCACAAATGATGAAAATGCTCCTGTAGTTTATTTTATCCGCGATATTTCATCAGAAAGTATGCTAAAACTTTACACTGCACTTGCTTGGAATGCAGTTGGTAAAACAGGCGTAAAAATAAGTACGGGTGAACCTCCTGCCTCTAACTATTTGCGGCCAGAATTGCTCAAAGACACTGTAAAGAAAGTAAATGGAACAATTGTTGAATGCAATACAGCCTATGGTGGAAGCAGGGCTTCTAATGCTATGCACAAGCAAGTTGTAAAGGATCACGGATTTTTAGAAATTGCCTCCTTTGATTTATTGGATGAGGAAGGAAGCATGACAATTCCAGTTCCCAATGGGCTTAGGCTAAAAGAAGATTATGTTGGAACCCATTTCAAAAACTATGATTCCTACCTTGTAATATCACACTTTAAGGGACATGCAATGGCAGGCTTTGGTGGTGCAATAAAAAATCTTTCAATAGGATTTGGAAGCGGTTCCTCAACATCAAAATCTGGCAAGGCATGGATTCATTCAGGAGGGAAAAGTCTTTCTAACCCTTGGGGTGGAGAACAGCTTGCTTTTTGTGAAGCGATGGCAGATGCCGCCAAGGCTGTTTGTTTACAGCTGAATGGTGGAAAAAACATAGCCTTCATCAATGTGCTTAACCGCTTGAGCGTTGACTGCGACTGCAATGGAAATCCAGCTGAACCAGATATGCACGACATAGGAATGCTTGCTTCCCTTGACCCATTGGCAATTGATCAAGCTTCTATAGATATGATTTATATTGCCCCTGACAGTGGAAGCCTAAGAAGAAGAATTGAAAGTCGGCAGGGCCTGCATACGCTTGATGCTGGCGAAAAGATTGGTCTTGGATCTAGAAAATACCGGCTTGTTGAAATAAAGTAACGTATGGCAGAACTTCTTCACCGCGAGTTTGTTTACCTTTGGTATTACTTTGACCTGCAACTTCGGCAGATTTTTTTCTACTGGGTCCTTGGTATCATAATAGGCTCCTGTGTTTCAGTCTTTGTAAAAAACTGGATCCACACAGCAGCCGAATGGATAGGTAAACGTATTCCAGGCCTTGTGGGGCTTGTCTTTGCAAGTGCCCTCGGTATTGCTTCCCCTTTATGTATGTATGGTACTATCCCCATCTGCGCAGCTTTTTCCCGTAAGGGGTTAAAAGACGATTTTCTTGCTGCCTTTATGATGAGCTCTATTTTGCTGAACCCCCAACTGATTATATACAGCGCAGCCCTTGGTAGAGCCTTGCTTGCGGTAAGAATTATAAGTTGCTTTATCTGCGGTATTGTAGCAGGTCTTATTGTCCGCATATTTTATTGCAAGGGAAATACAAAAGCCTACTTTGATTTTTCTTCTTTTGATGACCCGCACAACCACGACACTGACCCAAATATTTTTTTACGACTTTTAAAAAATATAGGGCGGAATATCAAGGCAACCGCCTTGTGGTTTCTTTTAGGAATTCTTCTTTCTGCAATCTTTCAACGCTACGTGAGCGCAGATGCAATGGCCATGCTTTTTGGAAAAGATAACAAGGGCTTTGGCCTTTTGATGGCAGCAACGGTTGGCGTTCCCCTTTATGTATGTGGTGGCGGAACAATTCCCCTTATTTTGCAATGGCTTTCGGATGGTATGAGCGCAGGAAGTGCGTCCGCTTTTATGATTACAGGTCCTGCCACAAAAATCACAAACTTGGGGGCTCTTAAAATTGCGCTGGGCATAAAGCACTTTGTACTATACATATCTTTTGTCATTCTTTTTTCTCTTTTAACAGGATTTATAGTCAATCTCATCTTTGCAAAAGTTTAGAAAAATGCTAGTCTGTTAGACCGAGAGGTGTATAATGGCATTTGTTATAAACGGAATTTTCTTTAACTCCCGTCTGACTGGAATAGAACGCTATGCGTATGAGGTTACTTCTTGCCTGGACAAGATTTGTAAAGCAGGGCAGATAAAGCTCTTGCTTTCGCCTAAGGCTGATAAAAAAAATATTCCCCAATACAAAAATATTCAGACCCTTACATTCCCTAAGACCCCTCTAAAAGATTGCCACAACATAAAACTTTCACTCTATATGTTTTTTCATAAAGTTGCTTGCCTTGACTATACCAATCACATGCCTTTCTTTGGCAAAAACAATGTAGCTTTTTTGCATGACATTTACTGTCGCGTTTACCCCCAGGACTTTGTAAGCAAAAGGGATAAAAAAGTCTTGCGTAAAACCCTTGCCATGTATAGCCGCATCTGCAAAAGAGCTAGACTGATTTGTACGGTATCGGAATTCAGTAAGAAACAAATTATGGACTACTACGGGGTTCCTGCGGAAAAAATAAAAGTTGTCTATTGTTCTGCTGAAGCCTTTGATTCAGTAGAAAAAGATGATTCAATTTTAGACCTCTACCCTGAACTAAAAAAGAAAAGCTTTTACTTTACACTAGGAAGCCTTTCACTTAGAAAAAACTTAAAATGGATAGCAGACCATGCTGAGCTATATCCTGACGAAACCTTTGTGATTTCTGGAGGGGCTTTAAAAAATGTAGTTCCAGATGAACTAAAAAAAATCCAGACACTAAAAAATATAATTTTAGCAGGCTATCTTTCAGACGGGCAGGTAAAATCCTTGTACGAAAACTGTAAGGCCTTTGTTTTCCCTTCTTATTTTGAAGGATTTGGTCTGCCTCCTCTAGAAGCCCTGTCTTGCGGTGCCCCTATAATCATAAGCCACGATGCTTCCCTTCCTGAAATTTACGGGGACTGTGCCCACTACATAGACAGTAGCAATCCTGATGTGGATTTAGATAAACTTCTAGAAGAAAGCGTAAAGCCTGCGGATGAGCTTTTTAAGAAATACTCCTTTGAAAAGTCAGCAAAAGAACTGTACAAGATTTTAACAGACTTGCAATTTTAAAATTTTCCACTATACTGTTGCTATGAATTTCTACATGCCGGTAAAAGTTTTCCAAGAAGAAAATTGCGTTGAAAAGCACAGTGGTTATATGGCTGCCTTTGGGAAAAAGGCTTTAATTGTAACAGGAGCAAAGTCTGCAAAAGCAAACGGGTCTCTTGATGATGTTGTAGCCGCCCTAAAAAAAGAGGGGCGTGACTTTATCCTTTTTGACAGGGTAGAAGAAAACCCTTCAGTGGAAACAGTCATGCTTGGTCGCCAGTTGGGCCTTGAGTATTCAGTTGATTTTGTAATAGGCATTGGCGGTGGGTCTGCCCTTGATGCCTCTAAGGCAATAGCCCTTATGATAAAGCACAGGGATTACGGCTTTGAATACATGTATGAAAAAAATGCCGACTCTTCTGCTTTACCCTTGGTTGCTATTCCTACAACATGCGGAACCGGCTCTGAGGTAACAGGTGTTTCTGTTCTTACAGACAAAAAAAATAAAAGGAAGGGGTCTATTAGCCACAAGGTCTTTCCAAACCTTGCCCTCATAGATGCTAAGTACCTATTGAATGCGCCTATTCGGATTATACAGTCTACGGCCCTAGATGCCCTTACCCACCTTTACGAAAGTTATGCAAATTCAAGCGCAAGTCCCTATAGCCGTATGCCGGTTATATCCGGTTTGCAAAGCTGGGCCAAAGTCTTGGACCTGTTAAGGGAAGGAAGGCTGCCTTCTAAAGAAGAGGCCCATATCCTGCTGCAAGCCTCCGCTTTTGCGGGAATGGCTATTGCGCAAACTGGCACTGCCTTGCCCCATGCCCTAAGCTATGCCCTTACATATAATCTTGGGATGGCACATGGAATTGCGGTAGGTTACTTTACAGCCGGTTATTTAAGCCTTTGCCCTAAAGAAAGCAGAGCTTTTTTGCTTAAGGCCTCAGGCTTTAAAGATTTAGATGACTTTTGTAATTTTTATCAAACGGTATGTGGCTCTTCTATACCACAAGTAGATGACCTTCTTCTAAAAGAAGATGTTGCATCAGTTTCCTCTAACAAGGCTAAGATGGCAACCGCTCCTTTTGCACTAGACGAAAGTATAGTAAAGCAAGTTGCCTCTTTTTACAAAAGTTTTTAGATAATCCTTTTTTTTGCAAAGGATTCAAGGCTCTTGTAAAGTTCTTCCGGTTCAATGGGTTTTGTTATGTGGGCGTTCATGCCGCTTTTTATAATCCTTTCCTTGTCCTGAATATAGGCATCTGCTGTGAGGGCAATGATTGGAATCAAAGTGGCATCTTGCCTTTTTAGGGCATGAATTTCTTTTGCGGCCTCAAAGCCGTCCATTACAGGCATTCGTATATCCATTAGTATTGCAAAGTAGTACCAGGGCTGGCTGTTCTTAAAGGCCTCAAGCCCTTCTTTTCCGTTACAGGCAAAGTCAGCGATTAGCCCCTTCTTCTTTAAAAGCTCCCCTGCAATCTCAGCGTTTATTGCGTTGTCTTCGCAAACTAAAACATGAAGTCCCTCAAGGGAAATAGACTGGTTTTCCCCCTGACTTTCCTTTCCTTCATTTGGAATAAGTGGAAAGGTCAGTCTTACAGTAAATTTGCTACCTTCTGCAATTTTACTTTCTACAGTAATAGTTCCCCGCATCAGCGTTACAATCTGCTTTACAATGGCAAGCCCTAAGCCTGTGCCCATCTCTGTAGAAGTCTGCTTTTCCTGGGTAAAGGATTCAAACATGTGCTCCTGAAATTCTTTGCTCATTCCAATTCCATTATCCTCAACGACAAAATCCCCTGTAAAAATGTGGCCTGTGGTAACTACATTCTTGCAGTAAAAAGAAACCTTTCCCCCTTCATTCGTATACTTTATTGCATTTGAAAGTAGGTTTATAAAAAGCTGATTAAAATGCAGACTGTCAACAAAAAAAGCTTCGTTGCTTTCAAAGGGTTCAACGGAAAATTTTATTTTTTTCTTTGCAGCAAGGGGATTTATTATTGCGTAAATATAGGCATAGAATTCGTTTGGAGAATACCTGTCGCTTTTTAGCGTGAATTTTTCGCTGCTGATTTTGTTCATGTCAAGAATATCATTTACAAGATTTAAAAGGTAACGGCCACTTAAATCTATTTTTTCAAGGTAACCCTTTTTTTTATTCTCATCATTTTCTTCTTTTGCAAGATAAGTCATCCCAAGAATTCCATTTAGGGGAGTTCGTATATCGTGGCTCATCTTATTCATAAAATCAGTTTTTGCAGAAAATGCCTTCATCAGCTCCTTGTTTTTTATGCGGAGTTGCCTTGTAAAATATAGGGAAGTCAGCAAAGCTATTAAAATTCCGGTAAGACACACTATTGTCAAAACAGAAGCTAATGGAGCTTTGTAAAAAATCAGGGAAGGGGTAATGGTAAGGGGAACAGACCTTCCGTTGTTAAAGATTTCGCTTATACTTGTTCTGCCCAGCTTGTAAAGGCCCTTAGAAATTATCTCCCCAATTCTATAATCTAAATCTTCCCTGATACCCGCAGTTATCTCGTAAGAAAAATCCGGTAGCATTGTGTAGTTTAGATCGCTATAGCGGGAATCTGACCTAAAAATTGCAGTTAAAAAATTATTTAAAAGTGTTGTGTCAGCCCTACCAGAAAGAACTGCATCCATACACTCAATTGGATTTGCGCATTTTAAATACGTGTACCTGTTTGAATAAATTTTTTTTGCTATGTATTCATTGTATGACCCCATTACAATAGCACAAGTAGGCCTAAAAGCCAGTGTATTTTTTCCAATGGAAGTATTATTGTGTATGGCAAAGATATTAATTGGAAGTATTGTTGAAGTTAAAGTTGCCTTGTGGTTAGCGGCATACAGGTAGTCTTGCGGCATTTCAAAGATGATATCGCACTGCCCTGTTTCAAAGGCTTCAAGAGCTTCTTCATAGCTAAAATAGTTTATAAAATTGAATTTCAATCCGGTAATTTCAGAAATCTTTTCATATAGCTCCCTGAATGCCATAAAATATGTTGACCTATTTAAAACCGCTACATTTAACTGTTTCTGATTTTTTATAAAGTCATTTTCTTCATCCGAAAAAGCAAGATTTGTATATGAGCCTATCGTGTAATACTTCTTCTTTAAGTCATAATAAAAAGAAGGGTAGTACCTGATAATTTTACCCATTATTGCATCAAGTTCTTCCTTTAGTTTTACATTTTGAGCGTTTACTGCAAAGTATAGTTCCTCAAAGGAAAAGTCAGCTATTTTTTGAAACGCTGTTCTTGTATTTTCATCTTTTAGGATGGCATTTATTGCTCCTGTTTTAAGCGCAGTTTCACAGGCCTTTTCTGAGGTAAAAGAAAGGAAGGTTGCTGTAAAGTTATGTTTTTGTGCATAAAGCCTAAGCTCTTCTTCTATTTTATTGTCATTTTCGGCTTCGACAATATAGCCTATCTTTATTCCGTCAAAGGTCTTGTAGTTTTCAAAGGAAAGCCGCTCTGAATCTGCTAGGGCAAAAATACTTTTGCTTGTTCCCAACAGGATTCTGTAGCTAGGAATACAATTGTAATTTTTCGCTTGATCCGGTTTTACCCCTGCTACTAAATCCACCTTGCCATCCCTTACCATTTCCAGGGCTTGAAGCAAACTTTCTGCATTAATAAATTCAAATTCCCAAGCAGAAGTCTGTTTGATTGCCATTAAAAACTCATAGGCATAGCCAGAATAGCTTTTGTTTGTTGGGTTATACTCTAGAAATCCGTCTTTATTGTAACAGGCAACTTTTACAGTACGTGTTTTTTCAGCTGGCAAAAGAGAAAACATGGGTGTTAAAAATAATGATATAAAAAGCAAAAAAAAGGCTTTCTTTGTAATCATATTCTTTTAAATTATAATTCTTTTCGTTCAACTTGTCATGCCCTTTGCAAAGATTGCTATAGCTGATATAATAAAAGTATGAAACACAATATGCAGATTTTACAGGAGGCTGTTGCAAAATACGGTCCCCTTTGCGTAGGACTTGATACAGATCCTTCTTATATACCACCTAGCCTTTTAAAGCAGTATTCTAGCCCAGCTGCGGCTGTTTTAGCATATAATAAAGAGATAATCAGTAGGGTAAAAAGCCTTTCCTCTGCCTCTTGCTTTAAGATTCAGATTGCTTACTACGAGGCTATGGGCTTAGAAGGAATGAAGGTTTATTGCCAGACTTTGCAGGAAGTAAAAAAAGCAGGTTTCATTGCCATAAGCGACATAAAGCGGGGGGATATAGCCGCTACAGCCTCTGCTTACGCCAAGGCACATTTTTCCGGTGATTTTGAAAGCGATATTATAACAGTTAATCCCTACATGGGCTTTGATACCCTGCAAGCTTTTACAAAGTGGTGCAAGGATGAGGGCAAGGGGCTTTTTGTCCTGCTCCGCACAAGTAACCCTGGCATGACAGACTTGGAGGGGCAGCCTTTATCTTCTGGTGGGCTTCTTCTAGATAAAGTTGGTCAAGAACTTTTAAGACTAAATAAAGAATTTTTAGCTGATTTTGAAGACCAGACCTGTAGTCCGGTTGGGGCGGTCGTAGGCTGCACCCAAGAAGATAACGCCGCAGCCTTGCGTGAAGCTTACCCTGACATTTTCTTCCTTATTCCAGGTTATGGAGCACAGGGGGGCGGAGCAAAACTTGCAAAGACCTTGCTCTCTCATGCAGGGGGAACCGTGAATTCTTCCCGCGGAATCCTTTGTGCTTGGAAAAAGTCTGAAAGTTGCATAGAGAAGGAAAAAAATAACAGCCTTACAATGGCAGACTTAGCTGATGCTGCAGGACAGGCTGCCCTTGAATCTAAAAGAGATTTAACGCAATGACAATTATCCATTACGATATTGCAGCTGTAGTAATAACAGTCTTAAGTATTTTTGTTTATTTTAGAAAAAAAGAGGCTAGTAAATTACAGAATAAAATCTTTTTAGCAACACTCTTCTCGTGTCTTCTTGCAGGTATAGGGGCTATTGGTGGTTTTTATACAGCAAACGGCAGGCCAGGCTTGTCTTTTGTCCCTGTAGTTTTTACTTCTTTATATATGTTTGCCCACAACCTGACTCCTCTTCTTTTTACTGCATATATAATGGTCCTTATAGGGATAAACAAAAAACACGAAAAGAAATTCTTTTTTATCTTTTTTGCGCCGGCAATCCTTTCTTTGTTGCTTATCTTAACTAGCCCCTTTTCTAAGCTAATCTTTTACTATACGTCGTCCGTCTATAACCGTGGCCCCCTTATGCCTGTTTTATATTCGGTGGCGGTTTTATACTTTTTGCTAGATTTCTACTATATAATTCGCTACCATTCCATAATTCCCAATAGCACTGAAGCGGTTTTTGTTACCTTTATTTTTTCAGCCCTGATTTCCGTAGTAGTTCAAATGCTGTTTCCTTCAATGTTAATAGAGCTTTTTGTCCAAAGCGTCGTCCTGCTTTTTATCCTGCTTACCATAGAAAATAACGGTGAAATTTATAACGGGACAACCCATGTCTATAACAGGCGGACATTTCTTCTTGAAAACTTAAAATCAATTGAAGGGAACTTAACCTATCAGATTATCCTCCTAAAAATACTGAACATCCGCTATTTTACAAAGATGTTTGGCTTTAGGTTCATTCAGGAAGTCTTGCAGGATATAGCTAGCTACCTCTGCACCTTAGCGGGAAAAGATGTCGTCTATGACTGTGAGAACGGGAACTTTGCGCTGATTTTGTACCGTGACATGCAGGTAAAATCAGGCGATATAGTTGATTCCCTGTACAGAAAATTTTCCCATGAATGGATAAGCCACGACATCAGTTTGACCTTTGAAGTCCAGATTTGCCGTATAATGGTACCCCGCGATGCCAACAGCCTTGAAAATCTTATAAACCTGATTGATACAAATGATTTTAAGACTGAAAACAGAATTTCAATAATCCAAGAAGAGCAGCTACGCTATATGCAGAGAAAGGCTGCCATTGAAACGGCAATAGAAAAGGCTCTTCGTGAAAATACTCTTAAAGTGTACTTTCAGCCGATCTACGATTGTGAAAAAAACAAGATTATCTCTGCAGAAGCCTTAGTCCGCCTGATAGATGAGGATTTGGGTTTTGTTTCTCCAGATGAATTTATTCCCATTGCAGAAAAAAACGGGACTATTACCGCAATCGGTCAATTTGTTTTTGAGGAGGCCTGCCACATATTCTCTCGGGAAAAACTTAAGGAAATAGGAATTGAATTTATAGATGTAAACCTTTCAACAGTCCAGTGTATGCACAAAAATCTAGCGGAAATCTTTAAGAATACTCTAGAGCACTATGGGCTTACTTCAAAGACAATAAACCTTGAGATAACGGAGTCTGCTGCAATAAACAGTCAGGAAACTTTTCAGCAGACCATGAAGGATTTACGGGGCATGAATTTTTCGTTTTCCCTTGATGATTACGGCACTGGCTATTCAAACGCAACTTATATTTTTAATATGGACTTTTCTGTAATAAAAATAGACAAGAGCATTCTTTGGGAAGCTGAAAAGAGGGAGTCTGCCCGCATAATACTTAGGAATACAATCCGCATGATAAAAGAAATGAATTTGAAGATTGTGGTTGAAGGTATAGAAACTAAGGAACAAAAGGAACTGGTTGTCTCTTTAGGCTGTGACTACTGTCAGGGCTATTACTTCTGTAAGCCTGTGCCTAAAGAGCAGTTCATTGAATTTACAAAAAAGTTTAACTTTCCTTCTTGATAAGGACTAAGTTCCGCTCATGGTCTTCTAAATAAGGAACCGTAAGCGGAATTTTTTTATAGCTTGGAATCAGGCTTGAAACGCTTTGCATCTCATTTTCTATTTTTTCAGATCGGGCCTTGTATGCTGCAATATAGCCCCCCTTTTTTACCATTCCCAAAAGCAACTTTGCAATTTTTGTGTCAAAGGGGTGAAAGGCACGGAAAACTTCTATATCAAATGATTCTTTTGCAACCTTATCAGCTTGTAGGCAGAGGACTTCTGTATTTGCTAGACCTAACTTCTTAACTGTCTGAATTAAAAAGGCACAGCGTTTTTCCATACGCTCTACTAAAGTAACCTTAAAATTTGGTAGGGCAACTGCCAGCGGAATGCCCGGGCAACCCCCACCGGAGCCTATGTCCCCCAAGGAAGTTTTTTTCAGGTCTAAAGCCTGTATGTGGGGGAGGGCAGCAAGAGAGTCTAGCAGGTGGTTTACCGCCATTTCATCCGCATTTTCAGCCTTCATCAAGTTGTATGTCTTGTTAAAGTCAAGTACGCAGTCAACGTAGGTCTCCAAAGCAAGCAGCTGTTTTTCCTCCAGGTCCAGGGAAAGCCTTTTGCAACCAGTGCGGAGTTTTTCTATAATCACTTGCTTTCTCCTAGGTCAAGAAGAAGCTCTAATTTCCATGCTGGGTCTGTAGTCCGCATTGCAACAAGATTTCCTGTTCTGCTGGCCTGTAAATCTTTTCTTTGGCTTAGCTGGTAAAGCAAAGATGATGTGTTTACGGCTGTTTGGGTAACAGCTGCGGTGGCACTGTAGTTGTTCAGATCAGCGGAGTGGGGGTTTGATGTAAAGAGAATGTGGAAGGTTTCTTCCTGATTTTTCCCATTTTCCGAAGCAAGATTATTGCCTGTTAGCAAGAAAGTCCCATCGTGCTGCACGTCTGAGATATAAACCTTTTGGCAGGTTTTTAGCAAGTCGTTGCCGTTTACGCTAAAGCGGAGCAGGCGGGAAGATTTACTGCTTCTTTGACCGGCAGTCTGCGCTGTCTGCAGCAAGGGGGAGGCTTGAATGTTTTGTGGAAGCTCTACCGTGGTATCCACGAGCGAATTTTCCTGCAAGACTTCTATTGCCTCAATTTTTTCCTTACTTTCCGTGCTTTTGTCTACTTTCTGCTCTTTTTGGCTATTTTTGTTTACTTGCCTTTCTTTCCCAACAAAAGCAGGGTTGGTCGTAGAACCTGGCATATAAAAACCGGAACCAAGAGTTGGGGCCGAAACAGAAGGCATCGAAGGACTTGTTATGGAAACCCCCGAGATTTGAGCAAAAGCGATATGGGCAAGGCTACCCACTGTTACTGCTAGTAATAGTTTTTTACAAATTCGCAAGGCTTTCCTCCACAAATTCTAGTCTATGGGTTAGTTCGTTAATAGTCTTTGTAAGACGTGCGCGCTCTTTTTCAAGTTTTTCTTTGGGGTCAATCTCTTTTGCTTTTCTTTTCATCATTGCGATTACGCTATCCGGGCTTTTACCGCTCTTGATTGCATCTTGAGCCTTAGCCCTTTCGTCAGGCTTTTTTATGCTTGCCACAAGCTTCATGTTGTCAAGGCCAAAGATTGCATCCTCTGTGGGTAGGGTCCCGACTAAAGTTGCGGTTTTTGCAGTGTTGCGGGGAATTTGCAGGATGCGGTCCAAATAGTCTTCGTAGCGGATTCCTGATTGTTCGCAGAGGGAATGGGCCTTTATTAGTGTTTTTCCAAATTCCTGCATAAGGCGGCCATTGGGTTCTATGTATTTTTCCTTAATTTCTTTGGTCAGCTCTTCTAGCTCTGGGGAAGCAGATAAATCCATTTTGTAGTAGCCCTTTTTTTCCGCTACTTCCAAAAGATCGTGAAACTTTGCCCAAAAGTAATTGGTGTGGCTTCTTGCCTGATGGGGAGGTTCCCTTCCCCCTGCTTCCTCAATCTGTTCCTCATTAATCAGGTGATGGGTATATTCGTGGACTGCTGTATAGATAAGCTCGTTGTCTGTTTTAAAATTCTTGTTGTGCAAGAGGATTTCCCTAGTTTCAGGTTTGTAAAGACCGTTTACCCTCTTGCTTTCTTTGCCTGTCATTGTAACTGTAAAATCTAGCTTTGACTCTTGAATGTCAAGCAACATTGTCTTTATTGATTCGTTATCCATATTTACTCCAAATATCCTAAATGCCCCAAAATCAAGCTAGCTGCTACTGTGGCGGCGGTTTCTGTTCTCAAAACCCTTTTACCTAAGCCTAAAAGGGTAAAGCCTGATTCTGTCAGCAAAGTTCGCTCTTGGTCTGTCCACCCCCGTTCGCTACCAATGGCGGCAATTGCTGCTTGACCAGAGCCCTTGCTTAAGTTTGCATACAGACTTTCTTTTGCTCTCACGTTGTCAAGGGCTAAAAGCCGGTTGCCTGTTTGAATATCAAGTTTTTTAAGACAATCTTCAAGTGATTGGTGCATAAAGACCTTGGGGACATGGCATGATGCCGCCTGAATGCTACCTTCAAGCAACATCTGTTCTGCGGCCTTTGGTTGTGCAAGGTCGGATTTTAGGTAAGATTTTTCACCTAAGTCCGTGGCGGTAAGATGAATTTCACTTACACCAAGCCCTGCCATGTCACGCAAAAGTCTTTTTAACTGAATTGGTCGGGGAAAACCTACTATCATCTTTAAAGGGTAAAGGGGCTTACCGGCTCCGCTAGCAGTATACGAGTAGGTTAAAAATCCCTGCATAAAAGTTTTTTTCCCGTCAGGTGACGTTCCCTTTTCTGTATGTATGTCCGTAATAAGGGCAAGGCCTGAAGATTGACCGATTATTCCGGCTGAAAAAGAGTCTCCTATGTTCTTATGCAGTATTTTTATAATATGCTGAGCGCGGTCATCCCGAATGTCCAGCGGCTTTCCCACCTCTTCCGGTCTGAACAAACAGATATTCATCTTTATAAGTATAAGATAGATTACTTGTTTTGGCAAGGGGCCGAATAAAAATCCGTCCTGGATTTTTATTCGGATTGCAGAAATTACGGGAAAAAAAGTTTCCCGTAATTTCTGCAGGCGGTAAAACGCGCCCTCCATGGCGCTTTTACTTTTGGCAAGGAAGTAGTGTGTTGTTTGCAACGATGATTAGTGGTATTGGTTGAGCTAAGTGTGTGACGTGCCACGAGGGGCGTGGGCACTTGCCAGTTCGGGGTTATATACGTGTGTTAAAAAAAAGCAGGTCCCTGAGCGTAGCCGAAGGGACTTGGTTACTAGAAGAACGATGTTTCGCTACGTTTGGCATGACATAAATCTCCTGGTTGTGATAAAAAACTTTCTAATTATTACTTGAATTCTACAAATTATTTTATTATCTTTTCTGTAGGTATTTATGAGCCAAAGACTTATTGAGATCTTAACTGATTCGTTCTGGAAAATACTGTTGCCTGGTCTTACGGTAACTGTTCCTCTTACAATAATTTCTTTTTCTCTCTCTCTTATTATTGCAATTATAACTGCACTTGTTCAATATGCAAAAATAAAGGTCCTAAAAGATATTGCCCGCTTTTATATTTGGGTTATCAGGGGAACTCCGCTTTTAGTTCAGCTTTTTGTTGTTTTTTATGGGCTTCCGAATTTAGGAATTATGCTACCCCCCTTCCCTGCGGCCATCATTGTTTTTTCAATAAACGAAGGAGCGTATGCAGCGGAGACTATGAGGGCGGCTTTTGAATCAGTTCCGGTAGGCCAATTGGAAGCCGGTTACTGTGTGGGAATGACTTATATCCAATGTATAAGGAGAATTGTTTTGCCTCAGGCCCTGCGTACAGCTTTTCCCCCGCTTTCCAACGAGTTGATTGCAATGGTAAAAGACACCTCCCTTGCCGCAAACATAACTGTAACAGAAATGTTTATGGCAACCCAGCGTATTGTTGCCCGTACCTATGAACCCCTTGCTCTCTATATTGAAGTTGGCTTGATTTATCTGCTTTTTTCCACTGTTCTTACTAAGTTCCAGCGTTTTGGTGAAAAAAAACTCAACACCTTTTCTGGTAGGGAGGAAAAATAGCTGTGCTAAAGGTAAGCGGAATAAAAAAATCATTTAAAGATGCCCAAGTTCTTAAGGGAATAGACCTTGAAATAAAAAAGTCCTGCGTTACCTGCATAATAGGACCTAGTGGGTCGGGGAAGACAACCTTGCTCCGTTGCATGAATTTTTTAGAAAAAGCTGATTCCGGCTCTTTGGACTTTGATGGAAAGTCTTATAATCTTTCTTCTATAAAAAAGCAGGATATACTGGCAATCAGAAAACAAACCGGTTTTGTCTTTCAAAATTATAATCTGTTTGCAAATAAAAGTGTTTTAGGAAATGTGAGCGAAGGGCTTATTCTTGTGCATAAGTATTCAAAAAAAGCTGCTGAGGAAAAAGCCATGGACCTTTTGCAAAAGGTTGGCATGGAATCTAAAGCCACCTCTTACCCTTCATCCCTTTCGGGAGGGCAGGCCCAGAGGGTTGCTATTGCCCGGGCACTTGCTGGTAACCCCAAAGTTATATACTTTGACGAGCCAACTAGTGCCCTTGACCCTGAGCTTACAGGCGAAGTCCTTTCTGTAATGAAGGCCTTGGCAAAAGACGGAATGACAATGCTTGTTGTTACCCACGAGATGTCTTTTGCAAAAGAGGTTGCAAATCATGTTGTTTTTATGGAAAATGGACTTGTTGTGGAAGAAGGAAGTGCTCAAGAGCTATTTGAGCATCCTTCTAATATCAGGACGCAAAAATTTATTAGGGGGAATCCCTAACAATAGGAGTTTTTATGAAAAAAAGTTTTTTTGTGCTTGCACTTATGACTTCATTAGTATTTCTTTCTTGCTCTAAAAAGAAAACAGGGCTTGGGGATCAGCTTAGCCGCATTAAGGAAAGTGGTGAAATTGTTATTGCTACGGAAGGAGATTGGGCTCCTTGGACATTTCACAATGAAAAGGATGAGCTTGTGGGCTTTGATGTTGAGGTTGCAAAAAAGATTGCTGACAAGCTGGGGGTAAAGGCTGTTTTTGCTGAAACTGCCTGGGACGGTATTTTTGCAGGTTTGGATGCAAACCGCTATGACATTGCAGCTAACGGTGTTGAGATAACAGAAGAACGTAGCCAAAAGTACGATTTTTCAAGTCCCTATGGCTATATTCACACTGCCATAATTGTTAAGAATGACAATGACACAATATCTTCTTTTGAAGACTTAAAGGGAAAAATCTCAACGAATTCTTTGGGATCAACTTATGCAATTCTTGCTGAAAGCTACGGGGCAAACAACGTGACCATTGATTCCTTTGACCAGACACTTGAGCTTGTAAAACACGGTCGGGCTGATGCTACGCTGAATGCTGATGTTTCTTTTTATGATTACATGAATGTGCACCCAGATGCCCCCTTTAAGGTTGCAGCCCTGACAGAGGATGCTTCGCTTGTAGCTATTCCTTTCCGTAAGGGCGCTGATTCTGCAAGTTTAATGAATGCTGTTAATAAAGCCATTGATGAGCTTCGTAGCGATGGTAGCTTGTCAGAGATTTCTATGCGCTACTTTGGTAAAGACATTTGTAACAAGTAAGACTTGGGTCTAAAAAGAAATGCTTGCCTGCATAGGAAGACAAGGCCCCTAAAGCCTAGTTCTATTGCCATTGCAAGCCAAATTCCCTGTAGCCCCATAATTGGGGCTAAGAGCAGGGAAAGCCCTATGCGGACAAACCAAAGACTAAAAAGATTCAGCAGACTGGGAATAAAAGTGTCTCCGGCTCCACGCAACGCACCGGCTGCCACTATTGAAGCGGCGTACATTGGTTCCGCAAAAACTTCTATTCTCAGTATGGAAACAGCAAGTTTTTGTACGTCTGTGTCAGGGGTAAGCAGGTAAAAAACAAGCGGACAAATAAAGTACATGATAAGTCCCATTATAAACATTACTAACATTCCTACCACCGTGCAAATCCAAGAAAAACTTTTTGCAAGATCCCCCCGCTTAGCCCCTACGCTTTGGCCAGACAAGGTTGTGGCGGCTTCTCCAATGCCGTACCCTGGCATGTAGCAAAGGGCTTCTGCTGTAACTGCAAAGGAATTGGCAGCAAGGGCTAGGGACCCCATAGGGGCTATTATCTTTGTTACTGCTACAAGGGCACTGGTAAAAGCTGCTTGCTCTATAGCAACAGGGACTGAAAGTTTTATGGCCTTAGCTATAACTTCTTTTTGCGGGGCAAAAGAAATCTTTTCTTTTTTTAAGCAGAGAAAGCCATCCCTGAATACAGTCATGTATGTTATGAGAATGGCGGTCACAAATGCCGCGCTTAGGGAACCTAAGGCTGCCCCCTTAACCCCCAGTTTGCAAACGTATATAAAGAAAGCGTTAAAGACTACATCAAGGATGCACATAAGGGCGTTCATAATACCGGGTAGCCTCATGTTCCCACTGCACTGTAACATTGCGCTCATAAGGCGGGTAAAAAGATAAAAGGGCTGGGTCAGGGCAAAAATCAAAAAGTAAAAACTGGCATCGCCTTGTATTTCTTTGTCTGCGCCAAGCCAGACTGGTAAAAAGGGGGCAATGGAGATGCCGATAAGCATAAGCAACAGTAGGAAAAACAGGGCGCAGGTAATAGACTGGGAAAGGATTCTCTTTGCTTTTGGGGGGTCTCCTGCCCCTACAGCATGGGCTACTTGTACCGTGAACCCTACGCAAAAGGCAGCGATAAGGGAACCAAAGAGCCAGATAGAAGATGCAACAAGCCCGATTGTAGCGGATGCGTCTTTGCCAAGTTTTCCTACCATTGCAGCATCAATGTACTGCATCAGAATGGTAGAAAGTTGTGCCAAAATAGCAGGGAGACTTAAAGTGTAAACTAAAGATGCCTTTTTCCTAAATGAAAAGTTTTCATTCTTTTTTAGAAGAAGCGAAAGGTTGAAGTTTTTTTCTGACATAGACTTTCCTAATGAATATTATCAAGAAAAGCCTTATAAGTCAAATAAGAGCAGCCCCCCGCTTTGCAAACTAAAGTCCTTGTACTTGTGGGCAAAAAGAACTTTTCCTTCTTCTTTTACGGTGCAACCTTTACCGGTAAAGTTAAAGTAGCATCTTAAACGTTCCCCCTTTTCTTTGTCACTTCGCTCAAGTATTACAAGGCGGCTTTCTGCTGACTTACAAAAGTTTATTTCCGTAGACCTTAGGGCTGGATGTGCTTTTCGTAAGGCTATTAAACTCTTTATCAGGTTTCTGGGATCGTTAAATTTTCCTTCCTCAATTTCCTTCCATGGCATACATCTGCGACAGTCAGGGTCTTCGCCGCCTGGAAGAAGCACTTCTGTTCCATAGTATATGCAGGCAGAACCTGGCAGCGAAAGGATTAGGGCAAATGCTAAGAGGGCAGTGTCACTGTCTCCGTTTACTTTTGTTATAAACCGCATGGTGTCGTGGCTATCCATTTGGTTTACAAGCACTTTTTCTGTCTGCTCAAAATACATGAACAAGCACTTGTTTACTTCTTTTTCTAAACTAGACCAATCTTTTTCTTTGCTTGCAGCAAAGTTATAGATTGCATTTCTTAGGGGGTAGTTTATAACAGAATCAAATTCCCCGCTTCTTAGCCAGGGCATAGCGCTGTTCCAAACTTCTCCGGCAATAAAGAAATCTTTTTTTAAAGCCTTAAGGCTGTGGCTAAGCCTTGAACAAAAAGTGTGTGAAAGCTCGTTTGCTACGTCAAGCCGAATGGCATCTATTCCGTAATCTTCAATCCATTTTTTACATACGCCTATAATATAATCCTGAACCTGAGGATTGTTTGTGTTTAGTTTTGGCATGTAATCCGTAAAGGCAAAAGAAAAAAACTTTCCGCTTGCAGCTCCATCACTTGGAAAAGAATTGAATGACCAATCGTTTACAATGTACCAATCAGCATAAGCAGAATTCTGCCTGTTTTTTACAAGATCCTGCCAGGCAAAAAAGTTCCAGCCAGTGTGATTGAATACACCGTCCAACATAACTTTCATACCCCTTTTATGAGACAGATCCACAAGATTTTTCATGATTTCTTTGCTGCCGAATTCAGGGTCAATTTGAAGGTAGTCTGTTGTGTCATACTTGTGTTGGCTAGCAGAAAGATTTACCGGATTCAGGTAAAGACCGGTGATGCCTAAGTCTTCCAGATAGTCTAGCTTTTCTATAATGCCTTCAAGGTTTCCGCCAAAGAAATCTTTATTTTTTACAGGGGTTTTTGAATCTGCCCATTCTTTTACATTCTGCACCTGGCTATTAGAACTCCTGCAAAAGCGTGCCGGAAAAATTTGATACCATACCGTTTCCTCTGCCCACTTAGGCGGGGCAATTATATCAGCCTTGTTCATCCATGGAAAGATAAAAAGCTGTATTCCGTAAGGGTCTTTTTTAAAATCAGCTGGTGAAAGAATTTTATTTTCAAAGAAAAGCAAAGTTTCGTTTTCCGAATGAAGCTCAAAATAGTACTTGCACCTTTTGTACGGGGGAATAATTTTTTTTGACCAAATGAAAACTTCTTCAAGTTCTTTTTTTTCTTCCATTTGAATGCTTTGGGATTTCCACTGCCATTTTTTTTCTGTTTTTACGGAATCAAAGGGATCTCCCCAAATTAAAAAAACTTTGCAAATATCTTTTGCAGTTTTTAAACTGATTTTGAGTTCATTCTCATTTAGAGGATAACAATATTCATCGTAAGAGTGGTGTTCTATTGCAGAAAGGTTCATAGTATGATTATAGCTTGCATTTTCAAAAAAAACATCAAATAAGTTTCCGAACTTTTTGGTATAATCGTATGATTTTAAAAGGGGTTGTAAAAACGGCTACCGTCCTTGTAGGTTATGAAAAGGGCTGTTACGCAAAGGATTATTGTACAGGTTAAACAGATAAAATCATATTTGCTTAAAGGTCTTGCCGCGTACCAAGACCTTTTCTTTTTCTTACCAAAGCCACGCAACTCCATTGCGCTAGAAATTGTATCGATTCTTTCCATGCTGGTAAAGACTAAGGGGAAGATTATTGCAGCTACATTTTTTATCCGCTTAAAAATATTTGCTTTACCTGACATTTCTATTCCGCGTGCTGACTGGGCATTTTTTATCTTTACGAAATCATTCTGAATGTCAGGGACGTAACGCAGGGAAAGTGAAACTGCGTAACTTACTGTATAGGGAAGTCCTACCCTATTCAAGGCAGAGGCAAATTCGCTGGGGTTTGTTGCCGTAACAAATACCAAAACAGCTGGGACTATTGTGCAGTATTTTAGTACTATATTTGCTTCATAAAAAAGCTGCTGAAAGGTTAGTGTGTAGTTTCCTGCTATAAAAAATAAATCTGTGCGACTGTTGTATATTTTGCAACCTTCGTAGGGTGAGAAAATAAAAATTGCAGTTACGTTTAGAATAAGAAAAAATGCCATCGCTTTTATTACCGCAGAAATTTGGGACCACTCTATTTTTGAAACATAAAAGACTAGGGCACTTAGGCAAAACATGCTGACAAGAACTCTTGTGTCATAGGAGAGCATACTTGTTAAAGTCCATAATAGAAAAAAGACTAATTTTGTAAGTCCGCTTAAACGGTGGACAAAACAATCTTTTTCCTTATAAGTTATCAGTTGAGGCATAAAGACTCCTTTTCTGCATGAATAAAACAATCCACTAAAGAACTTACGGGAGAGATATTATAAGTAAGGGCCAAATCGTATAGGGAAGTCTTTTTAAGGCTTGCTTGCTCTGTGATATTTTCGTCCGTGAGTATTTTAGAACTTTTGTCATCAGCTATAAGTTTACCGTCTGCAATAACAATAGACCTTTCCGTATACTCAAGCATAAGGTGCATGTCGTGAGTTATCATCAGTATGGTAAGCCCTTGCTCTTCATTTAGTTTTTTGAGAAATTCCATAATTTCTGTATAGTGCTTAAAATCTTGACCAGCAGTAGGTTCATCTAAAATTAAAAGGTCCACATCTAAAGCTAATATTGACGCTATGGTAACCCGCTTTTTTTGCCCAAAGCTTAATGCGCTTATGGGCCAGTTGCGGAATTGATACAGGCCACATATTTTTAAAGTATCGTAAACTTTTGTTTTAACTTCGTCTTCACTAAAGCCTCTCATTCTAAGCCCTAGAGCTACCTCGTCAAAAATCATTGCCTTGCAAATCATTTGATTAGGATTCTGCATGACGAGCCCGATTTTTTCTCCCCTTTCTTTTATGGATAGATTTGAAATATCCTTTTTATTTAGAAAAATTGAACCTGAGTCAGCTTGAAGAAAGCCACAGATGAGGTAAGAAAGCGTTGATTTGCCTGCTCCATTCCTCCCTACAATACTAATCATTTCTCCTTTGTTTACGGAAAAGGAAACGTCCTTTAATGTTTTAGACTGATTTTTACCCTTGTATGAAAAAGACAGATCTGAAACTTTTAGCAGTTCTTCACCTTTATTTTCTTTTTCTGGAAGAGCCTGTTTAGAAAACCATTGCAGAAATTGTTTTTTGTAAGGCGCAAAATTCATGGAGCTTAGACAAGAGGGGGTGTCTTCTTTGCTTATTTTACAACCTGCAAGTTTTAATGCTGCAAGATAAAGCGGTTCCCTAATACCAGTTTTTAAAAGAAGGTCTGTGGCTAATAAATCATCAGCCTTGCTGTCTGCAATTATGGTTCCCTTGTCCATGAGAATAATTCTATCTACATTTTTGTACAGCACATCTTCTAATCTGTGTTCTATAATGATTACCGTTTTGTGCTCATTTTTTTGTATTGAATCTATTAGCTCAACAGCTTTTTTCCCTGCTGCAGGGTCAAGATTTGCAAGAGGTTCATCAAAAAGCACAATGTCCACATTGTCTACCAGAACCCCTGCCATTGAAACCCTTTGTTTTTGCCCACCAGATAAAGCCATGGGGGACATATGCAAAAGCTTTTCTATCTCTACAGATTTAGCGACTTTTAAAACTTGCTCTTGCATTTCATCTTTTTTTATATTTTCATTTTCTAATGCAAAAGCAATGTCTTCCTCTACAGTAAGGGCAATAAATTGACCATCAGTATCTTGTAAAACTGTCCCAACCTTTTTTGACATTTCAAAAATGCCCGCCTCGTTTGGCTTGAGTCCTGCAACATAAAGGGAGCCTTCTGTTTTTCCAGAAAAGGTAGAAGGAATAAGAGCATTTATACATTTTGCTAGGGTAGATTTACCGGAGCCAGAAGGTCCCACCACAAGAACTTTTTCACCAGGAAAAATATCTAAGTTGATGTGGTGGAGGGTTGCCTGCTGTTGTGCCCTATAGGTAAAAGAAAAATCCTTGAAAGATATGATACTTTTGGCAGTCATGTAAAAGTATTAGTTTTCTTCTTTTAGGGATGAGGATTTTGTCTTTATTTTAGAATAGCCCCAAGTTAAAAGTGAGCCAAGTATTATGACTATTGTAACATTTGCTGCAAAGGCTGCTACACCTTGAGAAAAAACTTTGTTAGCAGGTTCTTTGTAGATCAATATGTCTAAGGAGGGAGCTACAGCAATCCAAGCTATTGCATTAGCGACAATCTGCACAATATTGAAAAACAGACATTTCTGAAAATTGAAAGAACCAGCTTCTATTGCATAGCGACTTGCAAATAATCCGACTAAAAGCCCAAAAATTCCATCTGGAATTACCCAACTCCACCAAACCCCACCGTAAAAAAAGGCATCACCTAAAGCGTGCCCGATAAGACCAATAGCAAGACCTGCAATGGGGCCAAAAACTGCCGCGAAAAAGGCCAAGACCGCAGCCCTTATTTGCAGGGCTGTGTTTGGAATAAATACCAAAGGGATTTGAACTGTTGTTAAAGCAATGAATATTGCTGAACCAATGCCAATAGCAACGACTTGTTTAATAACTTTATTTTGCTTCATAGATGGAACTCCTTTACTAAAATCTTCCTCCCTTTTACTATAATTTTATGACGATAAAAGTCAAGCAAGGTGTTATTGGATCATTGAAGCATATTTTG